>JAYEOP010000599.1 GCA_034723125.1 Bacteroidota bacterium
TGGGATTGTTCAATATCGTACTACTCAGAATTTTGTTTAATTTCGTTTTATTGTTTTTTGCTTCAATTTTATTAATTAATATTTCCGCATCTGCACCAACTCCATTTTCTGTAAAAAACCTAAAACTCACGTCTTCAATACCGAGTTTTCCTTTAGTAATATTTTTAAAAATATCAATTTTTGCCACAGCTGAATACGAAAAAGAATCTTGTCCTAGATAACCTTTCACATATTCGGGAACAACATCAAATAAAGTGTAATAAAGATAAATACTATCCTCAAGAGACAAATGAATCATTTTACCTGTAGAATCAATTCTCATTTTCAAATCTCTGTAAAAAGAATTTACTTTATTTCCGTTTTTCCCTGTAAGATCAAACCAATAATCACCAACATTATTAGTTTCCTCAATATAAACAGTATCACCTTCCATAGCAGGAGGCAAAACTTTATAAACTTGAAGAGGATCAGTTCCCAAATATTTTGCACCCGGAATTGAATAGTCAATAAAGCAAGAATCTTGAATTGTTGAAATAGCAATAAACTTAAATGTACCTTCTCTTAGTCTCATAGAAACTAATTCCTGACCATTTAAATGATATTCTACATCCTCTTGATGATCAAATAAATTTTGTTCAGGGAATATTGCTATTGCAGAACTTAATTCATCAATTTTAATTGTAACCTTAATGGTTAAGGCATCATTTGTATCAATCAATACAGGGATTATTCCAGTTCCCGGAGAACTAAAATTCAATATTTCCATAACAAGTTTCCCTTCAAATGTCTTTCCATCAAGAGAATAACTTTCAGTATAATCCTGATTTGGCATAAGACTATGTATAGTATCAATTAAAAGTCTGGCTCCTGAAGATTTATTTTTTAATATATATATCACATCTCGTATTTCAATTGGAAGTCCGTTGTGCATTTTTGCTATAAGCACTCCATCAAGCACATCAATAGATTCAAAAAGTCCGCTCGCATCAATATTAACATTTCCAACGTTACTGCTAGGAATTTGTGGAATTATCATTTTACTTCCATGATTATTTAATATAATCTGCCCCATAGCTCCATTTTCCCTTGCTATTTGTCCAAGAGTATTTTTCTTTTCAACTTCTCTTGTACCAAGTTTAATTGTTTTTAATGCAGCTGTATTCGCAAGAGTTGTGTCAGGAATATGTAAAAATTTACTACAATCTATTTTTTGAAAAATATATTTATAAATTAAACTTACCGAGCTATCAGAATTCTCAAACACCAGTGTATCAAGATTCTTTATTGACAAATCAGTATTAATTAAAGGTGTAAGAATTTGAGTATCCCACTGTGGTTTTTCTTTTTTACAAGAAAATTGAAGGATTATTAGTAAAAATAAAAATATAGTAAAAAAGTTCTTCATTTTTTTAAAATTAAGATTTAGATATTTAAAAATTATCTATGAGCAATAATAAACACTTTGCAATGATATATAATTTTAAGCAAAATAGAGCATTCTTTTACATTTAATAATCTTTATTGCTATATTGGGAAACTGTGAGTTGCAATCAACCGTAGCGAAATAGTGGCTATAAGAAAACTTTGTATTACTCATTATACTTGGGCTTTGAATTAATAATGGATGTGAATGTAAAAGTCATTCAATTGTCATTAATAGTCATTTAGCCAAGCTGTCATTGGGTTTTGTAACTTAATGACAATTTAAAGACAATCAAATGAATACTTTATGCCATTAGATTCAAGCGACAGAATACACATAATATTCTAACAGTCTAAAACATACGTTTTTCTTATAGCCACTAAATAGAGTCTTTAAATAACATTGACATTTTGTGTTAATCTATTTCATTACAAGAAAATATACATTTTATTGCTTGCTCAACAAATACTTCCAAACAGGTATTACTTCAATTTTACCGCTATCAGTTTCAATAATATCTTCTTCATTATATGTAAAAATATATGATTTATTCAATTGAAGCTCAGTCATTGCTTTTTTTAACGCTTTTACTTCCCTTGTTTTGGTGTCATAGTTACTCATAGAATATGAAACTTGAATCAATTTTTTATCACCCTCCAAATTTATATAAAAATCCACTTCAAGATTGTTATGAGTTTTATAATAAAATATTTCATCATACTGTCTATTAAGAATATTAAACACAAGATTTTCAAGAAATTTTCCTTTACTAATTTCAACCTCGTTAATCAAAATAAAAGAATTATCAATAAAATACGTTTTGCGTTTCGATTCTCTTTGCACAAAAGATTTTCGAAATTGATAAATACTTTCAGTCAAAAAAGGTTCAGGTAGAACATTAAAATATTCTGTAACAGTTGGAACTGAAGTACGATATAATGAAATTATTTTTTTTGCTAGATTTGAAATGGAAAACTCCTTAGTAATATTCTCTGATATTTTTGAAACTACTAATTTCATAAGGTATTCATTTTTATTAAAACGCACAATTATATCCCTATAAAACAAAAGATTATAAATATTCTTTATTACTTTCCTTTTATCATAAATATTTGTGTTTATCACTTCGGGAAAAGCACCATAAACAAGATATTCATCAAATAAATTTAATATTTCAGGAACCTTTACATAAAAATCTCTATTTTTAAAATCTTTGGATTTAACTTTTAGAAACTCCTTGAAGGAAAAAGGATGTATATTCGTTTCAATACTCCTTCCTTTTAGAAAAGTAGCAATATCTTTACTCAATAAATATGCATTACTTCCTGTTACAAATATTTTATAACCGGCAACATGTAATCTTTTAATATATAAATGCCAATTTTTTAAGTTCTGAACCTCATCAAAAAAAATTATTGGCTTTTTATCAGGATAAATTTTTTTGTAGCTATCCAAAATTATATCATAATTATCCAACAAATTCAATCTTACAAGTCTTTCATCCTCAAAATCAATAAATAGCACCATGTCCTGATTATATTTCTTAGCATTTTCATAAAGCACATAAGTTTTACCACATCTTCTTATACCTGTTAAAACATTAATGCTTCCTATATCAGGAATATTAAAATTACGTAGCAGAACCTTCTTTTTCTTTATTAACTCTTGATTTTCAATTATTATCCTTGACAAAAGTGCTTCCATATTAATAATATTTAATAATTTCACATTGCAAATATACATCATTTTATTAAATCACACTTAATAAATATGTACATTTTTATAAAGTTACACTTAACAAATTTGTATCTTTTTATTAAATCACAATAATAAAACACTTGAGTATTTGTAAAAGTTGTTACTTTTTACAAAATCAATCATTAACAATTTTCATCGCTTCCAATCTTTTCATCAAAGGAGGATGTGAGTAGTAGAAAAACACATAAGCAGGATGCGGTTTTAAGTTTGATAAATGATCTACAGACATTTTTTTCAAGGATTTGGGTAAATCTTCTTTATTTGTTGTTGTTATTGCAAAATTATCCGCCTGATATTCGTGCTTTCGCGAAATAACATTTCCAAGCAATCCGACTAACATAGAAACAGGTTCGTAAAGAATAGAAAATGCTATTAAGTTAATATGCAGAACGGCTTTTTGTTGAATATCAAAAGAGCCATCGGAAACATTGAAATAAAAGATTGAAGAAAATTCATTGTTAAAAATCAGTAGCGACAAAATAAATAACATTACAAATGTTTGCACACTTGACATTATCATACCTTTAATAATATGTTTCTTTTTATAATGACCTACTTCATGAGCTAAAACGGCAACTAATTCATTTACCCCATGTTTTTCAATAAGAGTATCGTATAAAACTATTTTTTTCTTTTTCCAAAAACCTGAAAAGTAAGCATTTGCTTTTGAGCTTCTTTTTGAGCCATTAATTACAAAAATATTTGTTAGAGGGAAATCAACTTTCTGAGAATATTTTTCAATTGCTGAACGCAAATCACCATCCTCAAGTGGCGTAAGTTTATTAAATAAAGGAACAATTAAAGTAGTATAAAACATACTCATAAACAAGCTAATAACAGTAATTGCCACAAAAGCAACAATCCAAAAATCTTTTTCCAAAACAAGAATAAGCCAAAATATTAATGCAAGAATACCACCTCCGAGAATAATTGTTAAAAGGTATCCTTTCAATTTATCCAGCACAAAAGTTTTTGGAGTTGTTTTATTAAATCCATATTTTTCTTCAATAATAAAAGTGCTGTAAATACTAAATGGAATACTTATTAAATCTGAAACAATATAAAGAATTCCGAAAAAGCTTAAAGCAAGAATAATAGGATTTGAAATAGATTGACTCAACAAATCATTAAGCCAGCCAAAACCGCCAAAAATAAAGAAGCCTATCATTAAAACAAAACCGATTATTTCGGTAATAATTGATATTACAGAATTTTCATGATGATAATTCTTTGCTTTTTGATATTCTTCTTCGGTATAAAATTCCTTTAAATCATCAGGAAGTTTTTTCTTCCATGTTTTATCGTTAAAAAAATCTAAGACCCTACTTATCACAAATCCTGCAATAAGTATTACTAATATTGATATAAACAGTGTTTTTTCCATGCCGCAATTTTAATGAAAATCAGGTAATTTGTTGTTGATTATAAAAAAAGTTATTTTTTAAACTTTTTAGAATAGAGTCATAAATTTTTTAATCAATTTCTTTCCACCAAATTACATTGCTCATTATTTAGTGTCTCTAAGAAAACTCTGCAAAATTAAATTCCTATCTTTTAGCGATATTTTTATCTTTCTCAACTCACTGATGCTAAGGCATCGCCTCGTCTCAAAAAATAAAAATCTCACCTGCCTGACGGCAAAGGCAGGTCAAAAATCTTAGAAATCATAAAATTTGATAGTTTTCTTAGAGGCACTATTTAACTCACAAAACTTAAAAATCAAGTTATCAATTTCATTCATAACATCCTTTCCTTCAATAGCTTTGTCTGCCAAATTAGTTATTAATTCAATTTGAGGTTTTGAAAAATACGGTAAAGGCAATTTTTCTAAATCACCTCTTAAAACTTTATGAGTATTGAATTTTTTATTAAAAATAAATTGATAAAGTTTTGAGTTAAACAAAGCAAGAATTAATTTAATTGGATAATTCTCAACTTTAGGGACTAAAATATTTGCACTATTCAAAGTAAGCAATTGCTTATTATCGTAAGCAAAAACAAGCTTTTTGGAAATAAATTTATATAACAATTTTTCTTTTACTCTATATTTTTTTTCATTAGCAAGTTGCTGAAATAATTCAGGTTTAAAATTAATGTAGGAAGATGGATTTTTTAAAACATAAGCTTTCACATCACTGCCACGAATTATGGGTTCCATATCTTTAGTACAAGTTTCCGACAGATATTTTTTATTATTCCCTGTTACAATTCCCAAAGTCCATTCGCTATTGTTTTTCAAATTTGTGTGAGGCAAGGAATAAACATGCTCAATTATTTTATTTTCCTTTTCCGTTAAATAAATGTCAAAAATATTGTGAGCATTTTTTTCAAATCTCAATTGAGGAATTTTGTACTTATTCCCATTAGCAACAACTTCCAAAAGCCAATCATTAGAAGCTTTTTTTAACAGTAAATCAATTCTTACTACAGTAGTAAAAACATTTTCAAATTTACGACCTAAACTGTGAATGCGGATAATTGATGCATGTTTTAAAATCAATTTTCTAATATCGGAATGTGTTCTTATATTGAGTATTGACTCAGGTAAAATGAAGGATAATACTCCAGCTTTGTTTAATAATTTTAAACTCCTTGATAAAAAATATGAAAAAGACTCAGCCGAAAATATTTCAGGATACAAAGAATCAAGATTCTGAACTGCTCCCCACGGAGGATTTGTAGCAATAAATTGAAAATTCTCTGATTCGATTTTTGAACTTTTAAAAAGATCTGATGAATCGGTAAGAGAATTAGCTTCATAAATATTTGGAACAAACTCAATTTTCTCAAATAGAAGCATAATATTTATCCTTGCAATCCGAACTGCAATTTTGTCAACATCAAAACCATACAACAGTAAAGGATTTTTATAGCCATTTTTAACAGCCCTAATTAAAAATTGCCCTGTACCACAACAAGGGTCAAGAAATTTTTCATTTTTATTTTCAAAACTTTGGAAAATATTATCTACAATTTTTGTAGGAGTGTAATAAGAACCTTTATTAGATTTATCGCCACAATTCATAAATGACTGATAAATTACACCTACGGTATCATCATGAGAATCATTTGTTAAAATTTCAAATAGTTGTAGGTAAAGTTTTTTTCGGTTCTTTTCTTCTTCAATCTCCTCAAGCCAAGAATTTATTTCATCACTTATAGATTTTCTACGAAATTCTAAAAATAAATTCAAGTTAAAAATCTCATTACTATTTTTTAAAATAGCTTCTTTTCTTAAAACAAGAAATTTTAAAGTAAGAACAAATATTGAAAGCTCTAAATCTAAATTTTGTGATTTAAAATGAACGACTAATTTTTCTAATTCATCAGCAAATGACAAATCTGTCAAATACTCTTTAGGAACAAATGAAATATTATTCTTTTTTTTATTTGCTCTTTTTCGTAACAAAGGCAAAGCACCATCTTCAATTTTTTTTTTCAAATCTTTAATATCTTTCAATAAAAACTGATTTGAAGTATCTTTTACAGCAGTCAAATAGCCTTGCTTAGTCCAATTTCTAAGAGTAACAGTAGAAATTTCTAACAATTTTGAAGCATCACCAATGTTTATTTGCTGATTAATATTGAAATCATTTTTATTCATTTATTAGCAAAAAATTAAGTTTTCAAAAAAAAACAAAATTACAATAATATAGGAATTGGTGATTTGTTTATTTGTTTCAATAGTCATTTAGTGGTCATTTGCTTCGCTGTCATTTAGTGGTCATTTGCTTCGCTGTCATTTATTGGTCATTTGCTTCGCTGTCATTTAGTGGTCATTTGCTTCGCTGTCATTTAGTGGTCATTTGTTTCGCTGTCATTTAATTGTCATTTGCTTCGCTGTCATTTAGTGGTCATTTGTTTCGC
>JAYEOP010000600.1 GCA_034723125.1 Bacteroidota bacterium
TTTGTTTGTCATTTAGTGGTCATTTGCTTCGCTGTCATTTAGTTGCTATTTTTTAACTTTAAGTACTTTAGGCACTTTAAGTACTTCTGTTTATTTGTTTATTTGTTTATTTGTTTATTTGTTTGTCATTTAGGATTTGTTATGAAATAACATGACTATTATTGAGGGTAAATACTATAATTCCATTCGCCATGAAATGAGCTACGAACAATTTCAATTTCTCTTTCCTGCTTCTTTTTAATTTTAATTCCGGTTTTGTAATCATTTGTATCTATTTCACATTCTACATCAAGTCCTGTATTTGTTTTGGTTGAAGCAATTAGTTTGATGATAACCTCATAGCTTATTAAAGGTTTTCCTCGCCAATTCTTAGATATATAAGAAAATAGACGATGTTCTATTTTATTCCATTTGCTTGTACCAGGAGGAAAATGAACAACTTCAATCTTTAGTCTTGTCTCGTTTGCCAATTTTTGCAATTCAAACTTCCAAAGTTTTCCTTTTGAACTGTTACTTCCTCCGCCATCTGCTGTTATTAGTAGAGATGTTGCTTTATTATTATAATAAATACCCATTTTGTACCACCAGTTTCTAATGCTTTGTACTGCAAATTCTGCTGTGTCTTTTGTTATACCTACGTTTACCCATCCTTTATTATTGAACATATCTAAAATACCATAAGGTATTGCAACTCCTTCTGCATCTGTTAAAAAATCATATGCATTCACCTTTTCTGGAGATTTTTTTTCACACCATTCTTGTCCATTATTTTTGTAATTACCAATAAGTTCTCTCTTTTTTGCATCAACTGATATTGCTGGCTGATTTTCAAAATGATATTCTTGAACTTTTCTGTTTATAAACTCAAATTGTGCATCTCTGTCTTTATGTCCTTTGCCTTCAAATGTTTTCCGATTTGCCTGCAAACTAAATCCGTTTCGTTTTAAAGCATCTCCAATAATTCTATGACTGACAGTAATCCCTTCTGTTTTCAAAGCTTTTTCAATATTGCGAAGACTCTTACTTACCCACAATAAAGGAGATTCTGGCTCTCCTCGTGTGTGTGGCGATATGAAGTCTTTAATTTTTCCCCAAATGCCATCATCTACCTTTTGCTTTCTTCCTCCTCCTTTTTTTCTTAATTTTGTTGTATTACTTATCGGTACATCAGACTTTAAGTCTCTAATTCCTTTATTTATAGTATTATGAGAAACACCTATTAATTTTTCAAGTTTAATTTTTCCGCCTCGCCCTAAATAAAGAACTTCTGATGCCAAATAGATTCTCTTTTGTGCTTCATTTAAAAAAGGTAGCACCGAGTTTATTTTTTCTACTAATTTTTGATTATCTTGCATCCTGCAAAGATAAATAAAAAATATATAACAGTCAATTTATTTCATAACAATTCCTAAATTGTTTGTTGTAATAACCAATAAATGTTTCTAATTGGTCTCTTGAATGTTCACTTTCATATTTTGTTCTTTGTTCAGCAACAACATTTAAATCCACATCATCAAATTCGGATGTTGTAAAT
>JAYEOP010000601.1 GCA_034723125.1 Bacteroidota bacterium
GGACACAAAGGAGCTGCTGGTTATGCTCCAGAAAACACCCTGACCTCATTTCAAATGGCGATTACCATTAGTTGTGATCGTGCCGAGTTAGATGTTAAAAGAACTAAAGACGGGAAGATAGTTGTTTTTCATGATGATGAGGTTTCAAGGTTAACCAATGGTGTGGGTTTTGTTAGTGAGATGACATTATCCGATTTAAAAAAGCTAGACTATGAAAAAGGCGAAAAAATCCCCACCCTTCAAGAGGTGATCGACCTATGCAAGAATAAAATTAACTTACAGATTGAATTAAAAGCCGACGGAACACCAGGGCCAGTTAATGAACTTATTAAAAAAAATGATATCCAAAATCAAATAGTCATCACTTCTTTTCGAGATTATTTGCTCAAAGAGATCAAGCAACTTAACCCTGATTTAAAAGTTGGGTTACTATTTAAAACTGAAGAAGTGATGTCTGAAATATGGAATTTAATGGAAAGTGTCCCTTTGGATTTTTTCGCTCCCTATTCCGGACTTGTTACCAAAGAATTTGTTGACAAAGCCCACAGTCTTGGAAAAACCGTTTATGCTTATCAAGTTAATGAAAAAGAATTGGGTGATAGATTAGCTGAAATGGGAGTTGATGATATTGGGACAGATTATCCTAAATTATTCATAAAGGAATAAAAAGTTTAAAATTATTTTTTATATTACTCAACAGAGAATATGTGGCTCAGGAACTCTTCGCTATAATAGTTGCAAGGAATAAAAATTCCTTCACCTAAATTTTTGCTCCGTATTATAAAATGCTAATATAAAAATATGACATATAAGCAAAAAGTTGAAATCAAAGGTTCAAAAACATACAAGGGTGGTGCACTCGGCTTTTCTGGTCCTCCCGGAATAGGAAAATCAACTATTGGAAAAATAATTGCAAGCAAACTCAGCATACCTTTTTACGATCTTGATGATTTAATCGCCAAAAAAGCAAATGTAAAAACGACAAAAGAGATTATCAATAATGAAGGGCTTCCGAAATTCAAGCAAATTCAACATTTATGCTTTCAAGAAGTTTTTCAAAAAGATAATCAAGAATATGTTTTATCATTTGGTGGACATACAACTTACGAAGGTTGTGATCCCAAGCTAATCAATGAGAACAAGGCTTTAGTCAACGATCATCTTTTTAATATTTGTTTGATCCCGTCTGATGATATAACCGAGGTCGTTGACATATTATGGCCAAGACAAAACGATGGCAAAAGAGAAACAGGTTCTAGTAATGCAGATCAATATCGTCAATATATTCAAAATCTAATACCACAATATATTCAGAGTGCTGATAAAGTTGTTTTTATTCACGCAAGTTCCGTTGATGATACAGTTTTAGCGATTATGAATGATATAATACGAACAAAAAAATAGCCCCAAATTTTTGCTCCGTATCTCCGCAAAACTTCAGATATATTAAAACATTTTAATTTTTAAATCAAAAACTATGCAAGATATAATATGCCCAAATTGTAAAAAAGTTTTCAAAGTTGATGAAGCTGG
>JAYEOP010000602.1 GCA_034723125.1 Bacteroidota bacterium
ATTTTATTGATTGTTTTGACTTTATCTTTCATATTATTAATATTTAAATGCTTTTTTACTAAACAAAAATACAAATTAGTTTTTAATTTTTAGCTTTTAGTTTTTAGCTTTTTGCCTTTAGCTTTTTGCTTTTAGCTTTTGGCTTTTAGCCTTTAGCTTTTAGTTTTTAGTTTTTAGTTTTTAGTTTTTAGTTTTTAGTTTTTAGTTTTTAGTTTTTAGTTTTTAGTTTTTAGTTTTTAGTTTTTAGTTTTTAGTTTTTAGCCTTTGTCCTTTAATTTTTCACAATAATAATTCAATAATCATGAATAAGTATTACTTTTGTAGCAAAGTGTTTATTTAATAAAGTTTAATTTTATGAAAAAAATTTTACAGATTCTCATATTCTTTTTCTTGCCTTCTTTGTTATTTTCTCAATCACATATTTGCTCACATGCAAAATCACAGATTAAAACAAATAAAGCATTTGCTAAAAGAGCAAGTTACAAAAGGCAAACTGAAGAATACGACTTAAAATATCACAGACTTGAATGGTTTGTTAATCCTGATTCATTATTTATTCAAGGAGCAGTAACTTCTTATTTTCAAGTTGTGTCAAATACTTTGGAGGATATTTATTTCGATCTTGATTCTATTTTTACAATTGATTCGGTTTTATATCATGGAATAAAATTAAAAAACAGCTTTATTGAAGTTGATTTTCTTGAAATAAATTTAAATACTATTTTACACAAAAATGATTTTGACTCCATAAGTGTTTATTATCATGGAGTACCAGCCACACACGGATTCGGCTCATTTTCAAAGGATTTACATAATAGTAATCCAATAATCTGGACATTATCGGAGCCTTACGGGGCACAAGATTGGTGGCCCTGCAAACAAAGTCTGAATGACAAAATTGACTCTATTGATATTTATGTAACAACCATAAAAGGAAACAGAGTAGGAAGCAATGGAGTTTTAATTTCTGAAGTTGTAGATGGGAATTTTGTAACATATTTTTGGAAACACCGCTACCCTATTCCTGCTTATTTAATAGCAATTGCAGTTACAAACTATTCTCAATTTTCGCATTACGTACATTATCAAGGTGATTCAATGGAAATTTTAAACTATGTTTATCCCGAAGATTCTCAATATTATGTTGAGCCTGCCTATCATACCGTTGCGATAATGGAATTTTTCATGGGAATATTTGGAATTTATCCTTTTTTCAATGAAAAATACGGACATGCACAATTTAGTAGAGGTGGTGGAATGGAGCATCAAACAATGACTTTTCTTGTAAATTTTGATGAATATTTAGTAGGTCATGAACTTGCTCATCAATGGTTTGGAGATAAAATTACTTGCGAAAGTTGGTCGGAAATTTGGCTTAACGAAGGTTTTGCTACTTATTCAGAAGGTTTGATAAAAGAACATTTTCATTCCGATTATGCTTTTTATCAATGGAGAAGATCACATATTCAAGCTATTACTAAATATCCTGGCGGTTCAGTTTATGTTTATGGAAATGATACATTGAACGTTTCAAGGGTTTTTGATTACCGTTTATCTTACCGAAAAGGTGGACTTGTACTACACATGCTTAGATTTATTTTGGGAGATGAGGACTTTTTTAAGGCAATTAAAAGATATATGTTAGATCCTAAATTGGCATATAAATATGCATCAACTCCCGATTTACAAAATCATTTTGAAAGTGCTTCAGGAAAAGATTTAGATTATTTCTTTGACGATTGGATTTATAATCAGGGCTATCCTTCCTATTCAATTGAATGGACTCAAATTGCAGATGAAGTTAAATTAGAAGTTTCACAAACTCAATCTCATTCAAGTGTCAGTTTTTTTGAATTACCTCTTGAAATACGTTTTGAAGGTGGTAATAAAGATACTACTGTAATTTTTGATAACGAGATTAATAATCAAAAGTTTTCATTTAACCTTAGTTTTAAAGTGGATACAGTAATCTTTGATAGAAATATGAACATTATTTCTGCCAACAATATTGTTCATTATAATGACCCCTCAGGCTTTGAAGATGATGATTTTCTTTTGTTTCCCAACCCTATTGGAGATAACAAATCATTAACTCTTATTTTTCTCTCAAATATTTCTGTTGATGAAATAATTATTACAAGCATTGACGGAAAAATTGTGAAAAAATTAAATTACAATGGACAATATTTCAAAAAAGGAAGCTGGCTTAATTTGAATTTGATTGACCTGAGAAGCGGTAGGTATTTGATAAATATTTATTCCGGCAAGAAAATGTATTACGAAAAGTTGTTGAAATTGTAACAAACTTAAAATCCCTTTTCTTTCCAAATGTAATTCTTTGTTTTAAGGTACCAATAAGCCTTTAAATTATTTTTTGTTAAAAGCAAAATATCTTCATCAATAAATGCAATTTCATCAAATTCAATTGCTAATAATTGTGTGTTATTAAAATGCAATAATCCTTTTTTTCCATAAAGGCTAACGATTGAATATCCGTTTTTAAAAGAGGTGGCATTATCATAAACATTTTCTATAATCACATCTCCGTGAGTGTCAATAAAACCTACTTTTTCATTTTTTAGGAACTTTGCCAAAGCGTTTGAAAATGCTTCTATTTTTTCATAAGTAAAGGGAACAAGTTGTTTTCCTTTAGTATCAAGAATTCCCCATTTACTTTTTTTGGCAACAATAAATCCCTCTGAAGGAGCTAACATTTTATCGTATTTGAATGATAAAATTATTTCTCCTTTTTTATTTATCAATCCATATTTTCCATATTTTTCAATTATTGCAAAGCCATTTTTGAAATTGAATGTAAATCTGCTTTGAGGTAAATAATTATATTTTAGAGGAATTATAATTTGTCCGTATTTGTCGGCATAACCGAATTTTTTATCTTTTACAACAACTGCAAGGCTATCGTGAAATGAAGATATAAAATCGTATTTAATTGGTAAATGAACAGTATCAAAAACATCAATTATTCCAAAAAAATTACCTTTTTTTACAATAGAAACCGAATCTAAAAAATCCTCAGCATAATCGTATTTAAATGGAATTATTGTTTTCCCTTGACGATTTATAAAGCCGTATTTCCCATTTTTCTTTGCTCTTGCTCTTCCAGATTTAAAATTATTAAGTCCCTCATATTCAATAGCAATTTCAATCTTGAGATTTGCGTTTAAAAACCCATATTTTTCATCTTTCTGAATTATTGATAAGCCATTTGAAAAGCATTCAATATCATCATAAATCATCGGTAATTCAATTTTACCAAATTTATTAATTATTCCGTATTTTTCGTTTTCTCTAACAATAGAATAGCCCTTTTCAAATTTTGTTGCATCATTGTAAACACAAGCTATTTGTTGTGTGCCGTTTTTTTTGATAAAACCTATTTTTTCATTTTTTACAACAATTGCAAGTCCTTCCGAAAATTCTTTAACAAAGTCATATTGAGCTTTTATTATTTCCTGACCTTTTAAATTTATAAATCCCCATTTATTATTTGTGGAGAAAGGTATAAGCCTCATTTCTGAAAGAATA
Organism: Bacteroidota bacterium; assembly: GCA_034723125.1. Taxonomy (NCBI): domain Bacteria; kingdom Pseudomonadati; phylum Bacteroidota; species Bacteroidota bacterium. The sequence goes on from JAYEOP010000602.1 coordinate 3,547, forward strand.
AGTTCCCATTTTACTTTGTTTATTTCAGGATAATCAGGATACTTTTGGATGAATTCAGTAAAGGATTTTACTGAAAGCTCTTTTGTTGACAACAAATAAAGTTTTTTCCATGCTTTATTTATGTTCTTGTTTTTAGGATATAATTTTATGAATTTTTCAAGTGATTTTATTGTTTCATGCTTTAAAGAATGTTTGTAAAGTGAGTCCTGTGCTTGTTTTAAAAACGGACTGTTAGGGTAATTATTTATAAAATATTCATAAGCAGAAACAGTATTTTTATTGAGGTATGTATTAAAAACAAAGTGATTTAATTTTGAAATTGCTTTCTCTTTTTGTTTTGCTTTTGGATATAATTTAAGAAAATTCGTGTATGCACTAATGCTATTTTTGGTTTTCGCTTGTTCAAATGCAAGTACATTTCTTAGTTCCTTAGCTTTTGTAATTTCTTCTGCTGTGCTGTATGTTTTTATGTAATTGTTAAGGCTTTCAGTGGTTTTGTTTAACAGAACTTCTTCAAATGCAATACGGTCAATTTCTATTTTCATTAAACTTAAAAGTGATGAATCAATTCCGTATTTTTTATAAATCTTTAGTTTCTTTTCAGTTTTGTAGCTTGAATAAATGCTGTCAATTATTAAATAATTTTTGTGAGCCGAATCAATTTGGTGGTAAGGATTTATTGATGAATAAAGCATACACAAGCCATAGCCTGAAACTACGGGATTATATTTTTCAACTTTTTCAAAACGTTTTTTTGCTGTAGTATAATTATATTGTTCAAGTTCGTTGTATGCGTTTCTCAAAATAATTGAACATGAATTTAAAAAAAACAATAGAATCAGAAAAACAATATATTTGGCTTTGATATTCATTTGTTGCAAATTAAAGAATAATTATTCAAATTTATTGTCTAAATATTCTTTTACTTTTTTAGCATTGATTTTAGGGTTTTCCGACTCTAATTTTATGGAATGAATATTTTCATCTTTTCTTTTTGAAAGTCCGTAAAGATAAGCTTTGTCATAATACTCTAATATTATCGAAACAGCTTTATCAAAATTATTGTTTTCAACTTCAGTAATAGCAATTTTAGCATTTTGTCCACCAAGTTTTCTCCTAATTTTTTCAATTGAATTTATTAGTGCTTCTTTATCCTCAACCGTATAATTTTTTACCAGTCTTTTTATTCGTTGTTCATCAGGAACTTCAATTTTTATAACATTGGCAATTCTCATTTGCTTCCAAAGTTCTTCAGAAATGAAATCTTTGCCTACAAGATGGCTTTCGTCTTCAATCCAAATTGGCTTGGATAAGTCAAATTTATTCCATTCTTCAAAAATATAATTTTCAAATTGCTCAGTACTTGGCTGTTTGTTTTCACCAATTGAACCAAAAGCCGAGCCTTTGTGATTTGCCAAATTTTCAAGGTCAATTACTTGTTCTTGCAATTTTTGTAATTCAATTAAAATTTCTGTTTTTCCCGAGCCTGTCATACCTCCAAGAATAACAATCTTTGATTTTTTTGCAAGTGAATTATGCAAAAATCGTCTGTATGATTGATAACCGCCTTTTAAAGTATATGATTTAAAATCAATTGTTTCTAATAGCCATGCAAGGCTTGAGCTACGCATTCCACCACGCCAGCAATACAGCAATATTTCTTTGGAGTTTGTAATATCCTGTACTTTTCTGATGTATTGAGTAAGTCTTTTGCCAACAATATTTAAGCCTGTAAATACGGCTTTTTCTTTACCTTCTTTTTTGTAAATCTTCCCTACGATGGCTCTTTCATCATTGCTAAATAATGGAATATTGTAAGCTCCCCCTATGTGTGCTTGTTCAAATTCTTTTGGTGTGCGAACATCTATTAGGGCTAATGTTTCCTTTAACGTTAAAAATTCTTTTATTTCAAGTTGTTTGGACATGAATATTATTTGATATTAGTTAGAAAATCCATAGTGTCAATATTATCGGAATAATCCCAAAGTTCAGGCTCCTGAGTTGTTCCGAATTTAATTGTTTCAAAATTATAATCTTCATCTGAAACAATTAGCTGAATTTCATCAGAATGTATTTCAAGTAGTTTTTTTAATTCATTTATATTTTTATATTTTTCATAAAAAAGAACAGAAAGCGGAGAAGCAATAGCTGTATTTTCTTTAAGTAATAAAAAACCATTGTCAAAATGTAACTCGCTATTAATCATGAATATCCCTTTGTTGTAGGTATAATTATTAGCATATTTGTAATGGTCAATTATTTTTTCATAGTTGTTAATATTTTTTAAAAAATTATCAAAATTATAATTTTCTGGAACAAATATTTTAGAAACATTTCTGCAACCAAGTCCGAAAAATGAAAAAATATCTTTACCCAAATTATTAATTTGCTCAGGATTTTCTTTGCCATTTAAAATTGCAATAGAATTACGATTTTTACGAATGATGTTCGGATATTTTTTGAAATAATATTCAAAATATCTTGCACTGTTGTTACTCCCTGTGGCAATTATTGCATCAAAATCTTTTAACCTTTCATCAATAATTTCAAAATATCTCTCAGAATCAGGATTAAGTTTGTAAAGTTCATTCAACAAAAAAGTTAATAGCACTTTATCTTTTGAAGACATTTTTATAACAGAAATATTATTGCTCATAAAAACGCAAAGAACATCATGAAATCCCACAAGAGGAATGTTTCCGGCAAGTGTTAATCCTATTTTTTTACTTTGCTTAGTTTCATTAATATCATATTTTTTTACCCATTTATTAAGCTTTTCATAATTCAGGAATAATCTTGCAATCGATGTTAAAGCATTTTTTACATTACTTTTTGTAAACCAAGGATTTTTATCTTTTGAAAGATTAATAATTTCTTTATACTTGCTTGAATCAATTTCCGACAATATTTGTGTACCTAAATCAGAGAGTAATTCAATCTTTGTTTCTGTGTTCATTTAAGGACTTTTAATTTTTCCCCAAAACTACGAATTGTTAATGGTTTAATGGTTTAATGGTTTAATGATGTAATGGTTTAATGGTTTAGTAGTATCATTGAATAATTGTAACTACCAACTGAACTCTGATGACTGCGGTCTGAGGACTGAGGACTGTTTTTGACTGCCGACTAAAAACTAAAAACTAATCCCACGGACTTGCTTCGCTTCGAAAGTTGAAAAACTAAAAAAGGTATTTGACTGAGGACTGTTTTTGACTGCCGACTTTTTTATTTGAAAGCTGCAACATAACGTCATTGCGAAGGAGGTATCCCGCATTTGCGGGATGGCAATCTGATGAATAATAGTCGGATGCTTTTTTTACTACCTCTGCTAAAAAGCCCGAGATTGTCGCGGTCGTATTCTGACAACTAATATTTGTAGTAAAATTATCACATTGTTTTTGTCAGAATACTCCCTCACAATGACGACTTTATGGGTTGTTGTTGT
>JAYEOP010000603.1 GCA_034723125.1 Bacteroidota bacterium
GCATTAAGATTTTCAGAGTTTTTTATAGACAATGAAAAAAATTGAAACAAATCAGGATAATGTAAAAATTTTTGAAGAAGTATATGAAAAACTCTGAAAACCCTTTGGGAACAAAGATAATAAATAATCTGACTGCGTTAAAATTTTGCTCAATAGCTACGGCTATTCAGAAAAATTTGTGCCTTGCATCTTATTCATTATCTTTGTTTCTTAAAAGAAATGTATTTATAGAACCTCCCTATAAATTTCATTTATAAAAATAGAAATTATTCCTTTGGTGGCAAATTATTTTTTTCTACAAATTGTTTAATCTTTTCTTGCCTGCCGAGCCTTGGTAAGCAGGTTCAACAATTCATAAAAAAAACGTAGGTAAGCTTGCACTATGGGATTTGTATTTCTACACCATCTATTATCTTTTCAAAAAGGGTCGTAGGTCTGTCTTTAAGTTTCCTTTTTTTTGCAGCAAGTTCATAATTTTGTATGGCTTCATCGTAAAGCTGAATCAGGTTGTCTTCTACTTTTTTCTTTGAGTTCAACATAATTGTCGCAGCAAAAAAAGTATAGCCCGTTGAGCTTGTGCTGGTTTCTTTGTTTTTAAAATCGTCCCGCAGTTCTTCAAATGTATCGTATCCAAACTGCCCGAGTATATAACGGAATAATATGAGTTGTTTGTTTATACCGAAAGGTTATCATGTAAAAGAAAATAAATTTTCTTAACATGCTAATCCATCGGCATAATACTAGTTTCTTCTTAATTAATTTGATGACGGTTTAGTATTAGTTGCATACAGAATAGTTTTGCACAGTATTATCTATTTTTTGTGCGTAAATCAATGATTGTGCACATCAATTGTGCATGAGATTTATAGATTGCACAAAATATGTATAAATTTGTGCAATACAATTTTGCATTGCACAAATGCTGTGAATGTTTTTAACTCCATACTGAATAATAAGTGGTATTTGTGCAAAATTTATCATTGTTGTAGTAATTGATATAACTCTTGATTCACATACAGCGATTCGCTCCCCGATTGCTTTTTTTCCAGAATGCCAATCTTTACAAGTGCTCCGAGGTATTTGCTTGCTGTATTTCTTGAAGCAATATTCCTGTCAACCAAAAATGCTATTTTACAATAGGGCTGTTCAAATAATAGCGATACCAATTCATAAGAATAAACATCTGGTATTTCTTTTTGTACCTTATCCAATGTTTCTTGAAAGAGTGAATAAATATTGTTTACTTTTTTTAGGGTATAAATAGCTGTTTCCTTTACGGCTGTAAGCATATAAATAATCCATGCTGTCCAGTTCCCGGAATTAGTTACATCTCTCAAAAGGCTATAATAATCATTTTTGTATGTATTAATATACTTTGACAAATAAAGAATCGGGTAATCTAAAAGATTAAGTTTTGAGAGATATAAAACATTCAATACCCTTCCGGTTCTACCGTTTCCATCACTAAATGGGTGAATAGCTTCAAACTGGTGATGCAGGATAGCCATTTTAATTAAA
>JAYEOP010000604.1 GCA_034723125.1 Bacteroidota bacterium
ATATTAAGAAAGAAAAATAACACATAAGGATATATTCCTGATATTATGAGGTATAAACAATTTTTGAATGAATTTTCAAAATAATGAAAATACTAAAATTAGGATTTAATTATGGCTGAAAAGTTTGCTGTGAAAATTGGTGTTTAAAGAACCTCCCATAATATATTATAAAAAAAAAGGCAGTCAAAAAATATTGACTGCCTTTGTGTTTCTAAAAGAATTTCTCTTGAATTATTTCCTGTCTGCCATTTGTTTATACTTATCGTATTTCCATTTTGCATTTTCTTCTGATAAAGCAAATAATCTTTTAGCTTCTTCAGGGAACGTTTTTATAAGAGAAGTATATCTTACTTCATTATTAAGAAAATCTTGAAACTTATTCCAATCAGGTTCTTTTGAATCAAGAACAAAAGGATTTTTTCCTTCTTTTTCTAGCAATGGATTGTATCTGTAATTAAACCAGTATCCTGAATCAACAGCAAATTTTTCCTCAGCTTGTGTTGAGTTCATTCCTGATTTAATACCATGAGCTATACAAGGAGAATAAGCAATTATAACTGATGGTCCGTGATATGATTCGGCTTCTTTTATTGCTTTAAAAAATTGTGATTGACTCGCACCCATTGAAACACTTGCAACATAAACATCACCGTAAGTCATTGCCATTGCACCAAGGTCTTTTTTACTTTGTTTCATACCTGATGAGGCAAATTTTGCAACCGATCCGTAAGGAGTAGATTTTGAAGCCTGTCCTCCTGTATTTGAATAAACTTCAGTATCAAGAATAATAATATTCACATCTTCTCCTGATGCAATAACATGATCAAGTCCACCAAAACCAATATCATAAGCCCAGCCATCACCACCAACAACCCATACTGATTTTTTTATAAAATATTGTTTTAGTTTTAAAAACTCATCAGCAATAGCATTCTTTTCTTTTTCTAAAATTGGAATTAATTTTTTAGAAGCTTCAACAGATTTTTTAGCATCTTCCTTCCCTTCAATCCACTCATTAAAAGCAACTTTTGTATCAGCATTAACATCTTCTAAATTTGCTTCCATTTTCATAGCTATTCTGTTTCTTAATTGGTTAATACCAATTGCCATTCCAAAGCCGTATTCTGCATTGTCTTCAAATAATGAATTAGCCCATGCAACACCATGTCCGCTTTTATAATTTGCAGTGTAAGGTGTTGATGGAGCAGAACCACCATAAATGGAAGAACAACCTGTAGCATTTGCAATAAGCATTCTTTCTCCAAAAAGTTGTGTAATAGCTTTTAAGTAAGGTGTTTCACCACATCCTGCACATGCTCCTGAAAATTCAAATAATGGTTGTGCAAATTGACTGTTTTTAACATTTTGTTCCTTTGGTACAACTTCATCTTTATATCCAACAACTTCATCCATGTAAGTCCATCGTTCGATTTCCTCTTCTTGTGTTCCTAATGGTTTCATAACCAGTGATTTTTCTTTTGAAGGACAAACCTCAGCACAAGAGCCACAACCGGCACAATCAAGAATACTAACCTGAATTTTGAAATTATATTCTTTAAGTTTTCCAACACCTTTTATTGTTTGAGTTCCCTCAGGTGCATTTTTAACTTCCTCCTCAGTTAGTAAAAACGGACGAATTGCAGCATGAGGACAAACATAAGAACATTGATTACACTGAATACAATTATCAGCAATCCATTCGGGAACATTAACAGCAACACCTCGTTTTTCGTATTTTGTAGTCCCTGCGGGGAAAGTACCATCTTCTCTACCTACAAAAGTACTTACAGGAAGTGAATCTCCTTCTTGTGCATTAATTACATCAGCAACATTCCTAATAAATTCAGGAATATTTTTATCTTTCTCAATTTCTACTATTTCCAAATCTTTCCATTCCGAAGGAACGGCAATTTCCACAATATCACCTCCTTGGTCAACTGCGGAATAGTTCATGTTTACAATTTTATCACCTTTGATTCCATAAGTTTTTAAAATAGCATCTTTCATTTTTTCAACTGCCAATTCATAAGGTATTACATTAGCAACTTTAAAAAATGCCGATTGCATAATAGTATTTGTTCTTGAACCAAGACCAATGTCTTCGGCAATTTTTGTAGCATTAATAATATAGAATTTTATATCATTTTCGGCAAGATATTTTTTTATGTTATTGGGTAATCTTTCTTTTGTTTCCTCAATATCCCAAATACTATTGAAAAGGAATGTTCCTCCTTTTTTTAATCCTTTAAGCATATCATATTTTGTGAGATATGCAGGAACATGACAAGCTACAAAATCGGGAGAGTTTACAAGATAAGTTGACCTAATTTCATTATCTCCAAATCTTAAATGGGAAGCAGTAAATCCACCTGATTTTTTTGAATCATAAGAAAAATATCCTTGACAGAATTTGTCGGTATTATCTCCAATAATTTTAATGGAGTTTTTGTTTGCACCAACTGTTCCGTCTGCACCAAGTCCATAAAATTTTGCTTCAAAAGTTCCTTCAAATTTAATTTTTTCTTTTGTATTTATTGGTAAAGATGTAAACGTTACATCATCGTTAATACCAACAGTAAATTGATCTCTTGGTTTATCTTGTTTAAGATTTTCAAATACAGCAATTACTTGTTCAGGTATAGTATCTTTTGAACTTAATCCATAGCGTCCACCAACAATAATCGGTTTGTCATCTTTTTCATAAAATAAGTTTCTTATATCTAAATAAAGAGGTTCGCCCATTGCACCAGGCTCTTTTGTTCTGTCAAGTACTGCAATTTTCTTTGCTGTTTTTGGAAATACCTTAAAGAAATATTTTTCTGAGAAAGGACGATAGAGGTGGCAAGTTATAAGTCCAACTTTTTCGCCATTTGCATTAAGATGGTCAATAGCTTCTTTTGCAGTTTCTGTAACTGTTGTCATTGCAATAATAATTCTGTCAGCATCTTTTGCACCATAATAAGTAAACGGGTGATATTCTCTGCCAGTAAGTTTTGTTATTTCTTGCATGTAGTCCTCAACAATATCGGCAATAGGTTCATAAAATCTATTAACAGATTCTTTTGCTTGGAAATAAATGTCAGGATTTTGAGCAGTACCACGAGTAACAGGATGTTCAGGATTTAATGCATTGTCTCTGTATTTTTGTAAAGCATTCCAATCTAAAAGTTTTGACATTTCATCAGTAGTAGGAATTTCTACTTTTTGAATTTCGTGAGATGACCTAAAGCCGTCAAAGAAATGAACAAAAGGAATTCTTGATTTTATTGATGCAAGATGAGCAACACCTGCAAGGTCAATAATTTGCTGAATACTACCACTTGAAAGCAAAGCAAAACCTGTTTGACGAGTAGCATAAATATCGGAATGATCACCAAAAATTGAAAGTGCATGAGAAGCAACGCTTCTTGCTGATACATGAAATACTCCGGGTAATAATTCTCCGGCAATTTTGTACATATTCGGTATCATCAACAAAAGTCCTTGAGAGGCTGTAAAAGTACTGGTAAGGGCTCCTGCTTGTAAAGAACCATGTACCGCACCTGATGCTCCTCCCTCAGATTGCATTTCCGAAACTTTCACTGTTTCACCAAAAATATTTTTTCTGCCATTGGCAGACCATTCATCAATATATTCTGCCATATTTGATGATGGTGTAATTGGATAAATTGCCGCTACTTCACTAAACATATAAGCCATATATGAAGCAGCATAATTCCCGTCACATGTTATAAATTTTTTTTCTCTATTCATAAAATATTTATTTTTATCAATGTTATGCTAATTTAAATGAGTTCGCAATTTAAAAAAAAAAAATTAAATTGTATTCGGAAAAATCAATTTTGAAAAATAATTATTAAAACATCTAATAAAATGTGTTGTTAAGCAAAACAATGAAATTTGTTAAAAAAATATAATTTTTTATTACATTTAAAGAATAAAATTATATTCCTTTGTTACTCTAATAATTCATTAAATAAAAGTTTAATAAATAGAATTTCAACATAAAATTATTTAAAATGTCAAAGAATTCAAAAACAATTGAAGTTGATGAGGTAGTAATTAAGTTTGCAGGAGACTCAGGTGATGGCATGCAATTGTCAGGCACACAGTTTTCAGGAACCTCTGCGTTTGCAGGAAATGTCATTTCTACATTTCCTGATTATCCATCCGAAATACGAGCTCCTCAAGGAACGGTTTCCGGTGTTTCCGGTTTTCAGGTACATATCGGACACAAAGAAGTTTATACTTCAGGTGATCAAGCCGATGTACTTGTAGCTATGAACCCCGCTGCTTTAAAAGCAAATCTGAAATGGATAAAAAGAGGTGGAACTATCATCATAGATGATGATAATTTTACTGAGAAAAATTTAAAAAAAGCAGGTTTTGAAGATAATCCATTTGATGACAATACTTTAGTAGGGTACAATGTAGTGCATGCACCAATAACAACACTTACCCAAAAAGCTCTTGAAGATATGAATCTTAAAAGCAAAATAGTTTTAAAATCAAAAAACATGTTTGCTTTAGGAATACTTTACTGGATGTTTAATGAAAAACTTGATGCAACTGAAAAATTCTTTGAGCAAAAGTTTAAGAAAAGCCCGGAACTTATTGAGTCAAATAAAAAAGTTTTAAAAGCAGGTTATTATTTTGCTTGGACAAAGCAAGAAATGGATGTAAATTATAAAGTTTTACCTGCAAAAAGAAAGGCGGGAAAATATAGAAATATTACAGGTAATACAGCAACAGCTTGGGGCTTAATAGCAGCAGCAGAAAAGTCAAAACTTCAATTATTTTTAGGTTCTTATCCTATCACACCTGCTTCACAAATTCTTGAAGAATTATCAAAGATGAAACACTTTGGTGTAAAAACTTTTCAAGCAGAAGATGAAATTGCAGGAATAACATCTGCAATTGGAGCTAGTTTTACAGGTTCACTTGCAGTTACAACAACCTCAGGACCAGGATTAGCACTTAAAAGTGAAGCAATTGGATTAGCAGTTATTACTGAGTTACCTCTTGTTATTGTTAATGTTCAACGAGGAGGACCTTCAACAGGTTTACCAACCAAAACAGAGCAAGCTGATCTTATGCAAGCTTTGTATGGAAGAAATGGAGAAAGCCCATGTATTGTTATGGCAGGAACAACTTCTTCAGACTGTTTTCATTATGCTTATACGGCATGCAAGCTTGCACTTGAGCACATGACTCCTGTTATTTTGCTTACAGATGGATATCTTTCAAATGGTTCTGAGCTTTTAAAAATCCCTGAAATGTCAAAAATGGATGAAATAAAGCCACGTTATGTAAAAGATAATGACAGCGATTATCAACCTTATAAAAGAGATGAAAAAACTCTCGCAAGAAAATGGGCATTACCAGGGCAAGAAGGATTAAGACATAGAATTGGAGGTCTTGAAAAATGGGATATTACAGGAAATGTATCTCACGACCCTGAGAACCATCAAAAAATGTCAGAAATACGTGAAAATAAAGTTCAAAAAGTAGCGGATTATATTCCTGAACAAAAAATAGAAGGAGAACAATCAGGTGATTTATTAGTTGTAGGTTGGGGTGGCACTTACGGTGCATTGTTAACTGCTGTTCAGGAATTGAACGAAGAAAAGATGTCTATTGGTCTTGCTCAGTTTAATTTTATTAAACCTTTACCAAAAAATACAAAAGATGTCTTTAGTAAATTTAAAAAAATTATTGTTTGTGAATTAAATATGGGGCAATTTGTAAAATATTTAAAATCAGAAATTCCTGAATTTAAATATGAGCAATTTAATAAAATACAAGGATTGCCTTTTATGGTTGCCGAATTAAAAGAAAAATTCACTCAAATATTAAATGCTTAAATTTATTTTGAATATTTATAATTTCAAAAAAAGAAAATTGATTTAAAATGGAACAAAAAAAAATAAAAATAGATGAATTACAGTTGACAAAAAAAGATTTTGTTAGCGACCAAGTAGTAAAGTGGTGCCCCGGATGTGGTGATTTTGCAGTACTAAATTCACTTCAAGGAATATTACCTAAAATAGGAAAGAAAAAAGAGGATATTGTTATCGTTTCAGGAATTGGCTGTTCTTCAAGATTTCCATACTACATGAACACATACGGAATTCATGGAATTCATGGAAGAGCTGCACCAATCGCTTCCGGTGTAAAATTATCTAATCCCAATCTTAGTGTATGGCAAATTACCGGTGACGGTGATGGAATGGCAATTGGCGGTAATCACTTTATTCATCTTGTAAGAAGAAATATTGATATCAATGTTTTATTATTCAATAATAAAATTTATGGACTAACAAAAGGGCAGGCTTCACCTACGTCTCCAAAGGGTAGTAGAACAAAAACATCCCCTGACGGAACTATTGAAAAACCATTTAGACCGGGAATTTTAACATTGGGTGCTCAAGGAGATTTCTTTGCAAGAATACTTGATAGAAATATGTCAAAAATGCAAAATGTAATGCTTGCTGCTGAGAAACATAAAGGTACATCAATTGTAGAAATTTTACAAAATTGTGTTATTTTTAACAATGATGTTCACGCTATTGTTACTGCCAAAGAACATGAACACGATAATCAATTATGGCTTGAAGATGGAAAACCTATGCTTTTTGGAAAAGAAAAAGAAAAAGGAATAATATTTAATACAAAAACATTAACACTTGAAGCTGTTAAAATTGGTGAAAACGGAATTAGTATTGATGACATTCTAGTTCATGATGCTCAAATGGATCTTCCTTGGTTACATCTAAAACTTATACAGATGCATCCCCCTGAACTTCCTCTTGCACTTGGTGTTATCAGATCTGTTAAAAGTACTACTTATGAACAATTACTTGAAAATCAAATCACTGAAAGAAAAGAAAATTCCAAGTTTAAAAATGTGGATGATTTACTTAACAGTGGTGATGTTTTTGAAATAAAATAAAACTAACAAATTTATTTTAAATTTA
>JAYEOP010000605.1 GCA_034723125.1 Bacteroidota bacterium
TCAATGCATTGTTCTGGCAGAGTTTTGCACGGATTTTTGGATATAATCTAAAAGAGGGTTATGATCCCAAAAAAGACTATGAAATTGAACTTGCAATTAAAGCATTGGGTTACGATTGATAATAATACCAAATTAACATCAAAACACCCGATATAAATCATTTCTATTTCCCTTTTTTGTCGTTAAAAATTATTTCCGTAGCTATAGCTTCCGAAACAAGTGCGGAACAAGTTATGCAAAAAATTTTTGCCTAAAAAAAGAAAAATATAATTTAATTTATTTATCAGGCGTTTTGAAATTAAATTGGTATTATACTCTCAAAAATTATCAAGCTAAATCCTCCCATTTTAAAAAAATATTTTTGTACATGCCAATTTGCGAATGGAAGAAAAAATTAAATACCTTTGCACAAAAAAAAATTATCATTATGAACTCAAAAAAATCAATTTTCGTTTTATTATTTTTCATTTCATTTTTTGCAAATGCACAAAAACCCGAAACTGTACTATTTACTATTGCTGATGAAACAATAATGCTTAGTGAATTTGAATACATTTATCAGAAAAACAACAAAAACGATGAAAACTATTATTCAAAAGAAAGTCTTAACGAATACCTTGACTTGTTTATAAATTTTAGATTAAAAGTAAAAGAAGCCAAAACTCTTGGTCTTGATACGGTACAATCATTCAAAAAAGAATTTGAAACATATAGAGAGCAACTTACCAAACCATACATGAGTGATAAAAAAACTATTGAGAAACTAAAAAAAGAGGCTTTTGAAAGAATGAACTGGGAAATAAAAGCTAGTCATATTCTTATAATAGTAAAAGAAGATGCCCCTCCTGAAGAAGTGCAAAAAGCTAAAGAAAAAATAATGTCCATTTATAAATCAGCAACTAATGGAGAAAACTTTGAAGAACTTGCAAAAGAACATTCTGAAGACCCTTCCGTAAAAAGGAATAAAGGTAGCCTTGGATATTTCAGTGCATTCCACCTTATTTACAAATTTGAATCTGCCGCATTTAACACTGCTGTAAATAATGTATCAGAACCATTCAGGACACAATTTGGTTTTCATATATTAAAAGTTACCGATAAAAGACCTTATCAAGGGAAAATTAAAGTGTCCCAAATTTTTCTTCAAGTACCGGAAGATGCAGATACAGTAATTGAAAACAACATCAAAAAGAAAATCGATAATATCTACAAAGAACTTAATAAAAGTAAGGACTTTGAAAAGTTTGTTACAAATTATTCAGATGATAAAAGATCGAAAAGAAATGACGGTGTTCTTCCTCCGTTTACAAGTTTTTCATACAGCATTCCTGCTGAATTTAAAGAAGTTGCTTTTACGCTTGAAAATGACGGTGATTTCTCAAAACCATTTCGTACTAAAGTTGGTTGGCACATTATAAAACGACTTGAACTTGAAATGCTTAAACCTTATGAAGAAATGGAAGATTTCATTACACGTAAAGTAAAAAGAGATTCAAGATCAATACTGGCAAAAGACCAACTGATAACAAATCTTAAAGACAATTTCAGATTTAAAGAGAGAAGCAGAAGATTAAAAATATTTTCTGATATTTTGGATTCAACACTTTTTGAAGGCAAATGGGAAATACCTAAGAATGCCGAGCTTGATAAATGGCTTATAAAAATTGAAAAAGAAAAATATACTCAAAAAGATTTTGCAGAATACATTCAGTTAAAACACAAAAAAGTTCGCTTTTCAAACATTCCATATTCCATAGAAAAATACTTTGAATTATATGTAGAGGAAACAATTTTAGCATATTCGGAAGAACATCTTGAAGAGAATTACCCTGAGTTTAAAAACCTTGTAAATGAATACCTTGACGGAATGCTTTTATTTGAAATAACAGATAAGAAAGTTTGGTCAAAAGCAATGTCGGACACCATTGGACAAAAAGATTTTTATCAAGATCGAAAAGACAATTACCAATGGAAAAAACGAGTTCAAGCAACTATTTATATTTGTAAGAATGAAAACATTGCTAAGAAAGTAAAATCAATGCTCAAAGATCAAAAATTATCAACAGCTAAGATTGTTGACATTCTAAATGAAAAAGACCCATTAAATATAACTTATTCTATCGGCAAATATGAAGAAGGAGAAAACGAACTTCTTGAACCATATTTTGGCAAAAAAGATGTTTTTGTTGTTAAAGATACAGAGAAAGATACATGGCGAGTACTTGATATGCAAGAATATTTTAAAGAAGAAATCAAAAAATATGAAAACATCAAAGGCATAGTAATTGCAGATTACCAGAATTATTTAGAAAAAAAATGGATAAAATCACTAAAACAAAAATATCCCCTAAAAGTCAACGAAGAAGTTTTGACATCAATTATTAAAAAGAAATAAATGCAAAAACTTTTAATATTATTTATTCTATCTTTAATTTTATTTAATTCTTGTTCATTTTTTCAAAAGGATAAAAATACTGAAGATATAGCAAATAAAGTTATAGCTTCGGTACAAGACTACAATCTTTATGAAAAAGATATAGAGAATCTTTTTAAAAACAATCCTACCAAAGAAGATAGCATAATAATACGAAAAGATTTCATAAACAAATGGATTACTGAGCAATTAATATTTAAAAAAGCTTTGTTAAATTTAACAGATGAAGAAAAAGATAAAACAAAGAAACTTGACAAATACTATCAGTCTTTGATAAAATATGAATATGAAAAAAAGCTAGTCCAACAACGTCTTGATGACAATATTACTCAAAAAGATATAGAAGAATATTTTAATGCAAATAAAGAAAAGTTCAAGCTAAAAAAATGTTTAGTACGCCTCATTTTTTTAAAAGTACCACTTGATGCACCCGAGATTACAAAATTAAGAAAATGGTATAAATCCGATAAGATAGCAGACAGAGATTTCTTACACCTGTATTGCCTCAAAAACGCTAATCTTTTTTCATTAGATGACACAAAATGGTTTTACTTTAACGAATTAAAAATAGATTTAAATTTCTCCAATAATACATGTCGGAATATTTATTCAGGAGCAAATTATGAAACACAAGACTCTTTATTTCATTATTTTGCAAGTATAAAAGAAATAAAAAAAGAAGGAGACATCCCTCCTATTGAATTTGAAAAAGAAAGAATAGAAAGTATAATCCTACATAAAAGAAGTACTGAATTAATTCACACAATTGAAGGACAAATATTTAACGAAGGTTTAAAAAAGAATTATTTTAACATTTATGAATAAACGTAAATTAATATTATTATTTTTTGTTTGTATATTATTTGTGCAAACAAAAACTCAAGCTCAAGACAGCAATACAATTGACGAAATAGTTAGCATTGTTGGAGATCAAATAATTTTAAAATCAGATATTGAATCACAATTACTAGACCTGACCTTCCCCGATTCAAAAAGTGCATGGCTTGCAAAATGTGAAGTATTTAAAAGCACACTATATCAAAAATTATTGCTTAATCAAGCCTTGATTGACAGTCTTGAAATTTCGGATGAAACAATAGATGGGGATATCAACAGAAGATTAGCCTATTTTATTTCGCAAATAGGAAGTAAGGAAGCTCTTGAAGATTATTACGGCAAAACTATTGGTGAAATTAAAGATGAAATGAAAGCTCCTATTAAAGAGATGAAACTTGCGGAAATGATGAAAAATCAAGTAGTGGGAGATGTAAAAGTTACTCCAAAAGGCGTAAAAGAATTTTTTCATAATCTACCAAAAGACAGCTTACCTTTTTATAACACAGAAGTAGAAGTCTCTCAAATTGTTATTTATCCAAAACCTACTGATGTAGCAATAGAAAAAGCTAAAAAGAAAATTACTGAATTAAGAAAAAGAATAGTTGATGGGGATAAATTTGAAAATTTAGCAATTTTATATTCCGAAGATGATGGCTCTGCAACAGAAGGAGGAGATTTAGGAATGCGTTCAAAGTCAGAATTCGTCCCTGAGTTTTCAGCAGCAGCAATGAGACTGACGGAAGGAACCCTATCCTCTGTTATTGAAACAGAATTCGGATTTCATATTCTTGAATTACTTGACAGAAAAGGGGAACGAATTCATGTACGGCACATTCTAATAAAACCAAAGATAAATTCAGAATCTATAAAAAATGCTAAAAAGGAATTATTAGAAATTAAGGACAAAATAAAAAACGATACTTTTACATTTTACGACTGTGCTTACCTCTATTCTGATGATGAAGCAACAAAAAATAATGGCGGAGGTATTCTTGATGAAGAATCAGGAGCAACAAAAATAGCTGTTAACAAAATTGATGCATCACTTTTTTATATTATTGATACAATGCAAGTAGGAAGTATTTCAGACCCACTACCAATGATGACAATTCAGGGAAGAAAAGCATACAGAATAATTAGTTTAAAAAGTAAAACACCACCTCATAAAGCTAATTTAATAGATGACTATCCAAAAATTCAAACACTTGCAGAAAACTCTATTCATCAGAAAACATTAGAAAAATGGCTCAAAGAATCATATCAAAATACATATATAACGATCAAAGAACCATTATCCCGTTGCGAGTTCCTAAAAGAATATGAAAATAAAAAAGAATAATTAGTATTTATGACTGAAGGAAATAACGATATAAATGCGATAAATAATTTTATTGCAAAATATAATGAACTTTTTACTGAAATAAAAAAAGTTATAATTGGACAAGACGATATTATAAAAGCCTTGCTTACATCAATATTTAGCCGAGGACATTGCCTTTTGGTGGGAGTACCGGGGCTTGCCAAAACATTACTTATAAAAACAGTTGCTGACGCATTAGACCTCAATTTCAGCAGAATTCAATTTACTCCCGACCTTATGCCTTCGGATATTACAGGTTCGGAAATACTTGATGACAAAAAGAATTTTAAATTTGCCAAAGGACCTGTTTTTGCAAATATCATTCTTGCTGATGAAATAAACAGAACACCGCCAAAAACACAATCTGCCTTACTTGAAGCAATGCAGGAAAAAAATGTTACTGTTGCAGGAAAAAATCACAAACTTCAAGAACCATTTTTTGTTTTAGCTACTCAAAATCCTATTGAACAAGAAGGAACATATCCTCTTCCCGAAGCTCAACTTGATAGGTTTATGTTCAACATAATCATTGACTATCCTGATTTTGAAGAAGAAATAAATATTATTAAAGAAACTACTTCAGGGAAAAAAGTAAAAATAAAAAAAATCCTTAACACCGAAGAAATTATTACTTATCAAAATTTACTCGAAAAAATTCCTGTTCCCGATAATGTTTATGAATATGCTGTAAAATTGGTTAATAAAACTCGCCCGGGTACAAAAAACGCAACAGAAAAAGTAAACAAATATATTGAATGGGGAGCCGGTCCTCGTGCTTCTCAATATCTTATTATCGGAGCAAAAACATCCTGCATTTTTAACGGTAAGTTTTCTCCTGATATTGAAGATGTACAAAAAGTTGTTCTTCCTGTACTACGCCACCGATTGGTGAAAAATTATAAAGCTGAAGCTGAAGGAATCAGTGTTGAAGAAATTATAAAAGATTTGTTATAAAGAAAGATTCTAATAATTTATCATAAAATGGATTCAGTAAAATTCTTAAAAAAAATATTTCTGATTCTAATCATTTTCATTTCTTCAATTTCCGTTTACAGCCAAAACAAGGTTTTTAATAATGATAAAACAAAATTAGGTTTTGACTTTGGTGTTGGTTGCCAAAGAATTAACAACAACTCCTTAAAGTTCAATTTGCTAAATGTCAAATACACCTACAATTTGTATTTGTTTCAGTTTCAATATTATTACTCACTTTACGATAATGAGAAATTATCCCTTGAAAGCTTAATTCAACCACAGTACAATTTTGCAAAATATACATTCCATGACGACTCTGAAGAAATTTTGACTGCACATGAAACAGGTATTAACATAGGATTTCTTATCAGAAAAAAAATCAAGAAAGATTTTAGCTTATATTTTCTAATTAGTTCAGGACCTCACTACGTTAGCGGAGTACCGCACAGACAAAGCCCTGGATTTATTTTTTCAGATAATTTTAATTTTGGAATAAACATTAAAGCATCTGAAAATATTTATTTGGACATAAGACCGGGATTCAGACACATTTCCAACGCAGGAATACAAAATCCAAACGGAGGAGTAAATAATTTAACATTAAATGTTGGTTTTATTAGCTCACTTTGATTAGTAAGTGAATTCCAAACAAAAAGAAGTACTTAGAGTACTTAAAGTGCCTAAAGTACTTAGAGTTATGTGTTACGGATAAACAAATTACAAGTCCGCAGTCGGCAGTTCGCAGTCAAATTCCGAATAGACAGATAACTAAATCCTCCTTCGCTAAAGCTACGGAGGAGAATCTAAACAAATAAACAATTCTTTCATCAGATTGCTTCAGTCATACTTCCTTCGCAATGACGGTATGTTGGAGCTTTCAATTAAAGAAGTCAGCAGTCCACAGTCTTCAGTCAACAGTCAAATTCCGAATAAACAAATCACCAAATAAACAAATAAACAATTCCGACAACAACAACCCATAAAAACGTCATTGTGAGGGATGTATGACCGCGACAATCTCGGGCTTTTTAGCAGAGGTAGTCAAAAACAGTCCTCAGTCAGCAGTAGGCAGACTCCAGCCAGCAGTCAAATTCCAAATAAACATAAAGAAGTACTTAGAGTACTTAAAGTGCCTAAAGTACTTAGAGTTATGTATTACGAATAAACAAATTACCAGTCGGCAGTCAGCAGTCAAAAACAGTCAGCAGTTCGCAGTCAAATTCCAAATAAACAAATAAACAATTCTTAGAACAACAACCCATAAAGTCGTCATTGTGAGGGAGGTACGACCGCGACAATCTCGGGCTTTTTAGCAGAGGTAGTCAAAAACAGTCCTCAGTCAGCAGTAGGCAGTCTCCAG
>JAYEOP010000606.1 GCA_034723125.1 Bacteroidota bacterium
TTTCAAAACGCCTGATAAATAAATTAAATTATATTTTTCTTTTTTTAGGCAAAAATTCTTTGCATAACTTGTTCCGCACTTGTTTCGGAAGCTATAGCTACGGAAATAATTTTTAACGACAAAAAAGAGAAATAGAAATGATTTATATCGAGTATTTTGAATTTAACTTGGCATCACACAACAAAAGTAATTCTCAAAATCACATTGAACCAAATAATCATACCACTGTTTATTAAGAAAAATGAAAAATATTGTTCATAAACACAGCTGAGTTTTGCTTTTTAAAAAATACGAAAAACAGACTGTTAAGAAATGTGAACAAACTCTATTCTTGAAGGTTTTTACAAAAAAAACGATTTGAAAAAAAATAGTTTTAACTTTGAGACTGATTAGTAACTAAATTATTAAGTTACCGAACAATAAATAATTTTTTCACAACTAATTCCCTATTTCTTGCTTTAAAAAGATAAACTCCTTTTTCAATATTTCTTAAATCAAATGAATGTTTTGAGATATTTAAGTTTTGTTCGTTAAAAACTTCTTTCCCTTCTAATGTGAAAATTGAAATACTGAAATTATCAGACCCTTTTAAATTATTACTTTGTATTCTGAATTTGCCATTATTTGGATTTGGATACAACTTGAATGTTACTGAGCCTTGTTGTTCAATGGATTCGCAATCATCAAAAGTAATTGTTATTGTATCCGAATTTGAGCATCCGTTCTTTGCCGTTACATCAACCCAATAGGTAAAAGTTCCCAATCCTATTCCATTGGTGTCAACAGTAATGTTGTTTTCCTTTGAATTAGTTGACCACAAATAGGAGGCATATACTGAATCTACTTTCAAATCTATTTGGTTTTTTTCACAAAGAGTGGTGTCATTTCCTAAGTTTAAATCAGGATATTTTTTGAAAATAATTTTTATTGTATCTCTGATAGGACATTCGTTTTTAATTGCTGTTACATGAAAATCAATAGTATCTCTTATATTTTTCTTTGCAAAAGTAAGTATGCTTTGAGTTGTTGAATCATTTGACCATAGGTAACTTTTAAAACCTTTTCCTGCATCTAATTCAATTGATGTGTTTGCACAAATTGAAGTATCTTTTCCAAGGTTAATTGTTATTGGATCAAATTCGTCAGCACCAATATCCGTGTTTGTTTTATCACGTTTCTCACCGTCAATATCTTCTTTTATTCCAGAAATTGGAGTGCCGAAGTTATTCATTACCGGATTATAAATATGTAGGTTTGAATCGGAACAAAATTGTGGATTTATTGAAACCGAAGCATATCCTTGAGATGAAATTGTTTGCCATTCAGATATTGTAGTAGCAGCTGTGTTGTGCCATAGAGCAATTGTATTTCCGTTGCTGAATAAGTTATTATGTTCTATCACAATATTATTCAAGACATTATTTGTTAGGGCAGGGCTTAGTGTTTTGTTAACAAGATTATTGTTCTTAAAAACTATGTCATTCCCTACTGTAAATGATACACAAACAGTATTCTGTGCATTTCCTGTTAAATGAATTGTGTTGTAATAAAAGTTTAAATATTCCGAAGCAGTTTCATTTATTCCGAAGCCTGATGATGAAGAATTTAAATGAATGAAATTATTGGCAACTAAGCCTTCAAGTCCTACAAATCCTTTTGTTTTGTAGAACTTAATTCCAAAATTCAAGTCTCCGCCATCTTTTATTGAAATAATATTTTTTGTTAATTTAAAATTATTGCTACAATATTCTAACAAAATTCCAGTGTAGTTGTGGTTTTTTATAGGACTGTGGATAATGTTCTTATTTATTTCAGGGGCGTGTTGGTATTTTAGAAAAATGGCATTAGACCTTTGTCCTGTAAATTTGTTTTCTGAAAAATTATTGCCATTAGCATGCATTAAATTTAATCCACAAAAAGAGATTCCACTTGAGCCACCTTCAAAATAATTGTTCATGAATCTGTTGTTTTCACTGTTGAATCCAGTGTTAGCAGTTGAAAATAAAAGTTTTGCACTGCTACTGTCAGGTGCTATAAAACGATTGTTTAAAATTTGGTTGTAATTTGAACCATAAGCAATTTCCATAAGGTTTCCGGCAATGGTATCTGATGAAAATGTTAGGTTTTTGATGATTAGGTATTGTGTGTATTTTAATTTTATAGTGTAATTTAAACTATCTTCTGTTGGTTTGTAAGTAAGTATCACATCATCATTGTTGCCTGAAGCTGATTGAAATGTAACAGTATTTATCATTGTTGCTCCCCAAATAGGTGGAATGAGCACTTGCTCATTGTAAGTACCTGCTTCAATATTAAAAATAACAGAACCAATTATTCCCCAATTTTGTAAGGCATTTATTGCTTGATTAAAAGAGATGTAATCAGCACTGCCTGACTTGCCAATTGTATATGTTCCATGTAGTTGTGCTTGAATATTGATTGAAATTATTGAGAATGCTATTGAAAATATTAATATTTTTTTCATGATAAAAAATTATGATTTGATGAATTTAAATACATAAAAAGAATTTTTGTTGGTTATTTTAATCAGATATAATCCTTTTTTAAATTTTGAAATATCAATAGAAAAAGTTTTAATATCTTTTTGTTGAATGACGTATAATTGTTTGCCTTGGTTGTCAAAAATTGTAATGCTAAAGTTTTTATCGGTTTTATAGTTTTCTTTAATTTTGATAATAATATTGTTTTTTGCAGGATTTGGAAATGTTTTAATATTGTTTCTAATATCAATTTCTTCATTGATTCCAACGCAATCGTAAAATCTGATTTGGATTGTATCAAAGTTTTTACAGGCATCTTTTATTACTTTAATCCAAATTATTGCAGTACTAAAACCAATTTTTGAAGAATCAACAATAATTGATTTTGTATTATTTCCTGTTGACCAAAAATAAGAATCAAAGGTTTTATTTGCGTTTAAAGTAATTGAATTTTTGCCACAAATTATTGTATCATTTCCAAGCCAAATCTTAGGTAGTTCTTTTACAATTTGATAGATGCTATCAATACTCCAACAGTTATTGCTATCAATTACTTTTACAGAAAATTGAGTTGATGAGTGTGCAATTGTTGAAATATTTTGTGTTGTATCTCCGGTATTCCATTTAAATTTTCCCCCACCAAATGCTGTAAGAGTTACAGTGTCTCCAAAGCAAACAGAAGTGTCTCCAACAATACTTGCTTGTGGAAGTGCTTTGATTTTTATATTTACAGAATCAAAGGAATAGCATCCGTAAATATTAAATACTTTAACGGAAAATTCAGTAATTGTATCGGCAATGAGATTTAATTCATTTGTAGTGCTACCAGTGTTCCAAAGATATTTTGTTCCACCGGTTGCAGTTAATTGCAAGCTGTCGCCAAAGCAAATTTCTTGGTCTATTCCTGCATTAGCATTTGGTTGTGGAAAGTTTGTTATTGTAATTGTATCGTAATTTGCCCAACCTAAATCATTGGTTATTTTTAAAATAAAAGTTCCTGCAGAATAAGTTGTAAAAAAATAGTTGTTTGAAATAATAGTTGAGGAACCAATGTCTCGCCAAGAATATGTCATGTTTGAGTCATTTTTGACAATTATTGTAAATGAATCTCCTATACAAATAGATGTGTCATTTGGAAGTTTAGTTTCAGGAAGAATCGAAATTACAATGCTGTCAAAATCAATATAGTTGACATTAAAACTGTCAGATGTTATTGAAAAGCCTATAAGCAAATATTCCCCATCGTATTTTTTTAAGGGAATTTGAATGTGCTTCATCTTAGTTGAAGGTTGATGATTTGTAGAATCAATTACAAAAATAGTATCGTAACTGATACCACAATTTGATGATGCAAGAACATAAATCGAATCAGTTGAATTCATTATCGTTGGAAGGTTAAAATATGGTGGGTGGTCTCGTATTATTCTGTAATCAAAATGAAAGTATGAATTTTTGGAAATAGGTCCGTTTTTCTGATTTAGAAAGGTTGAAGATTTTGTTGCTCCATAAATCCAAATACTGTTTGAAAGAGTTTGTGATTGTGTGCCGTGATCACCTTTTTTAGCAAACCATGAGTTTGTAAGTTCCCATTTTGATTGCTTGGATTCTTTTTCAAGATTATCTATCAAAGGAAGTTGGGAGGGGGAAATAAATACAATAGCTATTTCCGTTGTGTCATTTTTGTTTATGTTATCACTTTGTAAGCTAGTGTATGCTTTAAAAATATAATCTCCTGCTATTGAGGTGTTGCAGTACCTAATAGTAAGAGTGTCGTAGCAGTTTGATTTGATAGGTTTTCTTAAGGTATCGGAAATTACTAAAGTATCAAAAGGAGAAAATATTTTTACATGAACAGGAATTGATGATTGAGTTTGTGAACCGAAATTGCTGATAATAACTTTTACTTCATCATTTTGTTTTCCACAAAGTTTGTTAAAAGGAGAAATAATTGATAATACTCCTACATCATTTGCTGGTGGAATACTAATTTTTATGTTGTCAATAAAAACATTATCTCCTTTGTTGTAGAACCCATCACGTCTTTTACAGCATGATTGTAATGAAACTTTTAGATTTGAATCCGTATAATTGCTAAGGTCAAAAAATTTTGTTTCAAAATTATTTGAATTAATCTGTGGGTTAAAATTTGAATCACCATTGATATCAGGAATTTGAATTGTGTCATTTACAATTACTCTGAACCAACTGAGCTTTTCAGCATAGCTGTAAGTTTGTTTTAAGTCAAGGCATAATCGTAAAAATGATGTTGAGGAAGCATCTATGTTGCATGTGTATGAAGTTGCCTGATGTTCTGTGTTGTCAATCCATGCATTTTTTGCAGTAGTATTGTTTAAAAATCCCGTCCAAGCTGTAGAGCTATCTCCTTGAAAGTGTAAACCATAGTTGCTATTGTTAGCTGCTCTTTTATCAATTGATATTTTTGATTCTGAATTTGTGTGTGATAAAAGTGAGTAGTTGTGTCCTGTTTCAAAATTTTCAATAAATGGAAAAGAGTTGATTATTGGAAAAATAGAAATGCTGTTTGCAAAAGTATCATTTGTTTTAAAATTGTCATTTGTATCGGAAAGAAATATTTTACAATCATAACCCCCTTTTGCTGATAAGTTTGCAACTGTTGTAAAATTGTAAGTTATTGTGTCAAAAGGAAAAATTAAGGAATTTACTATTTCAGGATTTTGTGTTTTTAAGGAGTTATTTATTGAAAATTTTACAGGAATATTTGAAATTGTATCTGTTCCAAGATTCAATAGTTTTATTACAAAATGAATATTTGAATCAAGTTGGCAATGATTTCCTTCTGTTGGGTAAATACAATCTATAATGCTAATGTCATGAGCAATAGTAGAAAATTCATCAGCACCAATATCGGGATGAAGATTGTTTCTGATTTCTCCATCAATGTCTGTTGTTATGAGTGAAAGCGGAGTTCCACTATTGTTAATTAGTTGGTTATGCGTGTGCAAATTTGTAATGGAATGAAAAAACGGATTAGTAAATATTGACTGATTATCAAAGGATGTTGAATCCTGCCAATGTTTAAAGTTAGTAAAACTATCGCTACCAATGATTGCAAATTCATTGCTTGTTATAAAAAAGCAATTGTGATTACTTGAAATATTTGTTGAATTTAAAAAGTGAAATATTCTTGCTCTATTTTTTGATGCAAGAATGTTATTCTTTATTTCTATATTTTGGGAATTTTCGAGTTTTATAAGATTTGAAATTAAGTTTGATTTTGAACTATGGTTAATGCTGTTGTTGTAAATTTTAATGCTTTTACTATTGTAGATATCAATAATGTTATTGTCGTTTCCATTAAAAACAGAAGATATAAAATTGTTTGCTATTATTCCTTGAAAAGGGGTTGTGCTACATATATAATTGTAAATATTTATTATGGAAGAAATAGATTCGTTAGTTGTAATTATTTTATTTTCTTGAATTGAAAATGACTTTGCAGGCAACACTAATTTTATTGCACTATGCCCTGTGCTTGAATTTTGAAGTATAATGTTTTTATCAATAATAATGTTTTCCTGCCTTGAAAGGTAAATTGCATATTTGTACTGTTCTAAAAAAGTATTGTTGATAATTAAGTTTGAAGAATCTGCTATGGAGGTAGCATTTTTTTGAAAATATATTCCAAAAGATCCTTGCTTGAATAAGTTGTTTTGAAAAGTATTACTTGAGTTTGAACTGTTGTTGTCGGATATTATCAATGCTTGATCCGATTGAGCAAGGCTTGTTTTCATGCCTAAAATAACACAGTTTTTAAAAACATTGTGTTGCGAATTGTTTCTGAAACTTATTACGTTTGAATAGGAGTTATTTACCGTTGAACGAATTGTTAGATTTTCAAATTTAATGTAATTAGCATTGTTGAGTTGTAAGGTAAAGTTATCTGAATATCCTGTAGGTGAGTGTGTAATTATCACATCATTGCTGTCGTTGGTTGAAGATTTGAAAGTGATAGTGTTAGTTGGAGATATTCCATTGTAATTTGAAATATTCAAGTGTCCTTGATAAGTGCCTGGTGAAAATATAAAAACTACATTTCCGTTTATCCCATTGTTTTCAAGGTCAATTATAGCATTCGAAAAAGAATGGTAATCAGCATTTGCGTTTGTATTGCAGTTAATTGTGTAGGTACCGTTTAACTGAGCAAAGGATAGTTCTGAAAAAAGAACTAAAAACAATAGGTATGTAAATTTTTTTAGCAACAATTTTAAATACTGTTTTCTTAAAAATGAAATAATTATTTTTTACAAAGTTACTAAATAATTATTGATGTTGAAAATTTTATAACACCTTAGTTACTTAAGTTTCGCATTTGAATATAAAGAATTGACATTCTGAAACTTATTAAATGTCGAGTTGTGATAACATAAAGAAAATCAGTAGTATAATAATTCCATAATGAATTGTTTCATACTTTGTGATTC
>JAYEOP010000607.1 GCA_034723125.1 Bacteroidota bacterium
GCTGGTGCAAATGCAAGCGGTAAATCAAATATATTTGAAGCAGTTGAGTTTTTAATGCATGCAGCCATGACCACAGGAACAATTGTGTTCGATATTTTCGGAGGTGAAGAAAATGTTGTGAATTATAAAGTCTCAAAGCAAAAAGGTCAGTTTTTTAAAATTATGTTGGATTTATCCTTCGGAAGTGATAACCACAACATTAGTTTTGGCTTAAAATACGATATCCAAAACAATCAATTAACAAGGGAGTTTACAGGTATTAAGAAATTAGATGAAAAAATAGTTAATTCCTTTTCCAGAATATTTATTGACAATTACAAAAGAGCAGAGAATAAACTAAAAATTTATAATAAACTCTGGATTGATGCTGCTAATTTGAGTAGTATTTTAAAAGTAATTCTTGAAGATAAAAAAAAGAAAGCAGAGATAATTGAATGGATTCAGATATTAATTCCCGAAATTGAAAGTGTATCAGTAGAAAAAGATTTTAGTGGAAAAGAAGAATTAATAGTTATTGAAAAATCTTATCCTGACAAGCCATTTACCGGAAATTTAATATCAGAAGGAACACATAACATAATAGCATTACTTGCATTATTTTATCAAACAGATCAACCCCAGTTTATTTGTATAGAAGAACCTGAAACTGGATTAAACCCTGCTGTTTTAAGTGAACTTATCCCATTTTTTCGCGAAATGACAGAAAAATATAATCATCATATTTGGATTACAACACACTCGGCTTCTTTGGTGTCAGAACTTACTGAGGAAGAATTAATGATTGTAAACAAAAAGGAAGGAGCAACACAAACCAACCAATGCAAAAAAGGAGATTTTGAAAAAATGCGTCCTGACGAAGCATGGATGAGCAATATGCTTAAAGGAGGAGGATTACCATGGTAAAAGTCGGTTTCATTGTTGAAGGTACTTCGGACTTCATAATTTTGAAATCTGACCGGTTTCAGAATCTACTAAAGTATGAACTTGAAATTGAGACCGATGAGTCATTGATAAATATTGCACGCAGTCGTTCAAGATTAAAAAAGAATTTTGTGTCACTCGTTAGAAACCTGCAAAAACAAAATGTCGATTATATTTTTACAGTTGTAGATCAAGATGATAAAGAAGAACAAAGAAAAAATAGAGGATACATGCCTCCTGATTGTCCGATAGTTGTAGTAAATGAAATACAAAATTTTCGGGATAACAGAAATTATATTTTCCAAGAAAATTCATTTGTAATAATGACCAAAGAAATGGAAGCATGGTTTTTGGCCGATGCCAATCTGAACTTAAATTATGATGGTAATCCCGAAGAGATTCTAAATCCATCGGATATTGTTGGCGAACAGTTAAGGACTTCAAGTCATGTAAAGATTGCAAATAGACTTAAAGATAGATTTTCATTAGTTAGAGCCTCTGAGAATTCAAGAAGTGCAAAAAGATTTCTTGACAAACTAAAAGAAATTGCAAATGGAAATTAAAACTAATTATGTAGCAAAATTGGG
>JAYEOP010000608.1:0-4022 GCA_034723125.1 Bacteroidota bacterium
TCGCAAAATAAAAACACAATTCAAATAGAAAAATTAGAATCCGGATTTTATTTTGTTCAAGTATTTGATGAAAATAATAATTGTATAAGAACAGATAGAATATTAAAAATTGGGAGTGATAAGTAAAATAAAAATTTATTGGTTTTTTTTTAGGCTCTTATTTTTAATATTCGTGTAATATAAACTGCCACAGATTCACAGATTAAAAGAAATTTACTAGAATAAATTTTTATACAAACTACCAAAGGTAGTTTAAAATCTGTGAATCTGTCTTTGACAGACGTAGTCTTACTTCTATTACACTTAGCATGTCTTCGACAGACGAAGTCTGTGGCAGTTATTCTTTTCCGGTTTATCCGGGTTAGGAAACTTCTACTCTAAAAGATTATATTTTCCTAAAATTTCATCCATATTTCCACATTCAATTTCATTAAAAAGAGCAGGATTTATTTTGTATTGCAATGGCGATTTATGAGAAACTGCAAAGCTGTAATATTGCTTATTGAAAGTTACAGGAAGTATTGAAAAGTCATTATCCAATTTATTTTTAAAAACATAATATTTCAATATCGGAGCGTCATGTACAACTGCATCAATATCATTTTTCTTTAAGGCTTCTAACAATTTTTCAAGTGTAGCATATTCTTTAAAATCAATATTTTTAGAAATCAAATATTCCGCTGTACTTGATTGACTGATACAACCTACATTTACTTCGCTTAGGTCATTTACAGATTTAATATCATTTTCAAGTTTATTTATTTGTAGTGAAAAGAAAACAGAAGCTCCGTATCCCGAAATTATAAAAATTATAGCAAATCCCCACAAAATTGAAATCAATCCTCCTGATTTTGTTACTGCATCATTATCTTGTTTCTTCAGTTTTAGTAAATAAATTATTGAATGCCAAATACCGGCAATTCCTTTGTTAAATTTATTATAATGTTTTCTCTCACTCAGCCATAGCATTATTCCTAAAATGACTAAAACTATCAGAATAAAAACAAATGTTTTTAACAAGCCTATCGAAAAAAACTTTTTGCTAAATGAATTGCTCCCTTTACTGATTGCAATAGTTAAGTTTGTAATGTAAAAAGGTTGCATAAAATCAAACTCTGTAAGCCTTCCGCTTGTTACAGTAAGGGGTGAAATTGTAATATCCACATCATTATTTTTAACTGCATCCAGCAAACTCGAAAGTGAATTATAATTTTTATATTCAAAATCTAATTTCAGACGTTTTGCAATATCCTTCCAAATATCAATACTTATTCCACTGTAAGCTCCTTCTTCATTAATAATAAAAGGAGGTGTTTCTTTTACGCCAACAATTATTTTCTGTTTTTCTTTTTGAGTGTTTGAAAAAGAATAAAATGAATTCACTAAAACAAAAGCAATAAAAAGAACTACAATTTTTTTCATAATAAGGACTTTAGGGATTGTTGTCAAAGATAATATTAATATTTTTAACTGCAAAAGGGTTTATTCTTTTTTAAAATTCAGAACAACAAACTTAACGAAAACTATAGTTCGACTGCTTATAATTTGAACTTTGGTATTCTATTTATCGTATTGATTATTATCCGTTTACACGATACAACGAAACATAGTTTCTGACAGCTCAGCATATATATTGTTACGAAAATATCGAATATTGAACAAGGAATTATGAATAATGAAATTTGCTGACCACAAAAATTGCTCATCGTCATCTTTTTACTTCAAAATTCTTTATTCCTTGTTCAATATTCATTATTACCATAGTTGAGTCCATGCGGACTTGTAATGAAAGAATCCGTTTGAAGCGAAGTTAGTCTGTATGAACTTCGCTTAGTGCGTTTAATTTGTTGTTTTAAACAAACATCAACTTTTTATCTTTAAAAAGATCTTCCAATTCAACGGGAGGAGTAAAATATTTATTTTTAAACCTATCCATTTGGTCAAGGGTTTTATTTGAAATTAAATTGGAAATTTCATCCATTGCTTCCCCTGAAATCAGATATGGAAATTCGGAAATTATTATTTTATCACCTATACATTGTGCAGCTATCTGGTATTCTGAAAGCTCTTCTTTGGGGATGCCTTTTATCATACATTCTGAAATCCTTGCCTCTATGCTCTCATTACCTTCAAGTTTTTTTCTTCTTCTCATCAATTTTGC
Source organism: Bacteroidota bacterium (assembly GCA_034723125.1). NCBI lineage: Bacteria > Pseudomonadati > Bacteroidota > Bacteroidota bacterium. The sequence goes on from JAYEOP010000608.1 coordinate 2,162, forward strand.
ATGTGAAGTCATGTATTTAAAAATCTTTAAAAGAGATTTTTTGGAAAATGATTTTTGCATTGTCATTGCACAATCCATACAAATTGCATATTCGAAAATCACATCTTCAGTGTCAAATTCTATATATTTTTTTATTGCTTTTTCAATAAAATATGTAACAGAGTTTTTTCTTAATTCTTTGTTACAAACAAGACAATTTGTAAAAGGAGCATTTTTAGAAAAAGAAAAAAATTCTTCCGGTATTTCTAATAATTGTTTCTCGTTTTTACCTTTAGATTTTTTCATTTTTCAAAATTATGAAAAATAAAATCAACTCACAAAAAAAATCATTATTTGTCTCTAATATTTTGTTTTTTTGTAAAAAGTTCTTGTTTAGAAAAGGTGTATTAAAAATAATCTTACTTTTGAAGAAAATTTTAAAAACTATTAAATGTCCCCATTAAGTCTTTCAATAGTAATTATTGCATATTTTTTCGTACTAATTTTAATTTCTCAAATTACAAGCCGTAAGGCGGATAATGCATCTTTTTTTCTCGGCAACAGAAAATCACCTTGGTACATTGTTGCATTCGGAATGATTGGAGCCTCACTTTCGGGAGTAACATTTATTTCTATTCCCGGATGGGTTGGTGCAAGTCAATTTTCTTACCTACAAGTTGTTATAGGTTATTTATTCGGGTATTTCGTTATCGCTGTTATTTTAATGCCTGTTTATTACAAACTAAATCTAACCTCCATTTATTCCTATCTTCAACAACGATTTGGATTTTGGTCATACAAGACAGGAGTAGTCTTTTTTCTTTTTTCAAGAACTTTTGGTGCTGCTGCAAGATTATTTATTGTTGCAAATATTTTACAATATGCAATACTCGACAATTGGAATGTTCCTTTTTATGCCACAGTGGTAATCACAATTTTACTTATTTGGATATACACTTTCAAAGGAGGCATTAAAACAATTATTTGGACAGATACACTTCAAACATTATTTATGTTAGTCGCAGTTGGAATAACCGTTTACATTATTAGTAAAACCTTGAATTTAAATTTCAATGAATTAGTTGCAACAATTTCCGATAGTGATTATTCAAAAACATTTTTCTTTGATGACTGGAAAGCAAAAAGCTATTTTTGGAAAAACTTTTTTGGCGGAGCATTTATTGCTATCGCCATGACAGGCTTGGATCAAGACATGATGCAAAAAAATCTCAGTTGCAGAAATATTAAAGAAGGTCAAAAAAATATTCTTTGGTTTACCATTGCTTTAATACCTGTAAACATTCTTTTCCTTTCGCTTGGTGCTTTGCTTTATATTTTTGCTTCACAAAGCGGAATAATTCTTCCTGCCGATACCGACCTTGCTTTCCCGATGATTGCTACAGGTGGCTATCTTAATCCTATTGTTGTTTTATTTTTCACACTCGGAATAATCGCAGCAGCCTATTCAAGTGCCGACTCTGCCCTTACTGCCCTTACAACATCATTTAGTATTGATATTTTAAATGTAAAAAAATATAAAAACGAAATAAAAGAAAAAACTATTAGAAAAAGAGTTCATGTTGGATTTTCAATTGTTTTGATAGCTGTAATTCTTGCTTTCAAAGCAATTAATAATACAAGTGTAATTGATGCATTATTTACAGTTGCAGGTTATACCTATGGTCCACTCTTAGGATTATATGCTTTTGGTTTATTGACAAAATATAAAATAACCGATTCTTATAAAGTCTTGATAATAGCAATACTATCTCCATTGTTTTGTTATTTTATAAGTTCAAATTCCGAACAATGGCTTAACGGATACATCTTCGGCTATGAGCTTCTTATCCTTAATGGAATTATTATGTTTTTAGGACTTTTA
>JAYEOP010000608.1:4122-5994 GCA_034723125.1 Bacteroidota bacterium
AAAAATATTTGTTTCGCTTGGAATATCCACTAATTTTTTTATAAACCATAAAATAACAACTTATCAATATTTTGAAGATAACAAGTTTGAAAAGAACACAACAAAGAATTCATATTATAAATTTAATTCAATAAACTTTTCAATATTGGTTGGTATGGGATTAGAGTATGAAATTAATGAATTACTTAAGTTGAAAATAGAACCTATTTACAGAAGATCAATAAATAGTATAATTGATGCACCAATTAAAAGTCATCTATTTTCTATTGGATTAGGAACAGCTTTATATTATAAATTTTAAAAGAATAGCACATTAAATAGGTTAGATTTAATAATTCTAGAAACAGCTATGAGTTTTTCAGAGGTGATTTATCAAACGGATTGTATTTGTATCAAATTATTTCAGGAAATAATATTTTTACAGGGAAGTTGATTGTAGGAGATTAGAATTATTAATAAAAATTTCCGATAGGAAAAGATATTCCGCTAAAATAACCTTTTATATTTTTTAATTTCTTTAAAACTTGTTAATTTCTTTTTTCAAAAATCACTTATATTTACTTTTTTTTGAAGGCAGTGTAATAACAAAATAATCTATTAATTATGAATGTTGGAGTAATAATTGGCAGAATAGGAGGAGTTGATGGTGTAGCTCTCGAAACTGAAAAGTGGATTACAGTTTTAAATAGAATGGGTCGTAAGGTTTTTGTTTTATCAGGACAGTATGAAGACCGTGAAATGAATGCTGATACAGAAGAATTATTGTATGACCTTTCATTTTTTTCTCCCGAATGCCTTTGGGAACAAAGTCAGGCATTTTTTCAGCCTGTTAAAGACCCGACACCTTTAATGGAGCATATCGAAACAAAATCAGATTCTATTTCAAAGGAAATAATTGTTTGGATTTTAAAAAATAAAATAAATTTACTAGTCGTTGAAAATGCTTCGGCACTACCAAGCCACATTTCTATGGGAGTAGGAATAAAAAAAGCTGTTGAGTTATTAGGGATTAAGACAATTACTCATGACCATGATTTTGCATGGGAACGTGGAAAAAGATACCATTCTCCTCATAAAGATGTAAATGATTTAATAAAAAAAACATTTCCTTTGAACCTACCAAGCGTTGTTCATGCTGTTATCAATACTCCTGCACAAGAAACATTAAAAGAAAAATTTGATATTTATTCTATCTCCGTTCCAAACGTAATGGACTTTGATATACCATACGGAATAAAAACAAAAGAGAACAAAAATTTACCAAAAGATATTGGACTTGGAGAAAATGATATGATGCTTTTTCAGGTTACAAGAATAGTTCGTAGAAAAGGAATTGAAGTTGCAATTGATTTATTGCATAAACTCAAAAACAAAAATTTAAAACTTGTAATTACAGGGAATTATAATGACGATAATGATGGAGGATATGCAAATTTTCTCATTGACAAAATCGCAGAATTAGGATTAAAAAAACAAGTTATTTTTGGTAGCAATTTTATAACACATCACATTGATAAAAATAATAATGGAATTAGGTACAATCTTTCCGATGCTTATGCTCATGCAAAAGCATGTACTTATTTTAGCACTTATGAAGGATTTGGAAATGCCTTTATAGAAGCTGTTGTTGCACGCAAACCAATTTTTGTAAATAATTATAAACCCGTTTACTGGCCTGACATAGGTAGTAAAGGATTTAAAACCGTAATGCTTGAAAATAATAATCTCACAGATGATGCAATTGAACAAATAAAAGAAATTATTTACAACGAAAAACTTAACAAGGAAATTGGTGAGTATAATTTTGAACTCGGAAGGAAATATTTTTCTTACGATACTTTAGAAAAAAAATTATCTGACTTAATCAATCTT
>JAYEOP010000608.1:6094-13617 GCA_034723125.1 Bacteroidota bacterium
CCTATTACTCTAAATTCCGCTCTACGGTTTTTTTGCCTTCCTTTGGGATTATCCGTTCCGTCAGTATGTTGGTTGTAGGCAATAGGTTGAGTTTCTCCATATCCTTTGGCAACTAATCTATCTTTAGAAATTCCTTTTTCAATTAGATATTCTACAACACTTTTTGCTCTTTCTTCCGATAGTTTTTCATTATATTTTTCCGTGCCTTTGCTATCGGTATGGCTACTTATTTCTACAATTATCTGTGGGTTTTCTTTCAATAGGGCAAACATTGTTGTATCAATTATTGTTTTTGCACTATCGGTAAGGTATGATTCATCAAAAGGAAAATATATGTTTTTAATTATTATAGGTTCTTTAGGTATAGGGCTTATCTTTAAGTTACGCATTAGTGTATCGGAAATAAAGCGTCCTTTTGTTGTAAACTTTTTTGTTTTTGTAAAATATTGTTCTTTTGAAGTAACAAGCTTGTAATCATTAGCTTTTTCAAGATTGAAAAAATACTCCCCTGCCTGATTTGTTGTATCTCGTTTTAATAAATTATACTTTTTCGTTTCGTTATCAATCTTAAATAATAAAACTATTGCTCCCGGAATAAGTTGTTTTATTGATAAAATTGAATCCTCTTCTTCGGAAATAATATCTTCCATATATGTTAAGGAATCGGAATATAGTTGTGTATAAACTTGCCCTTCAACTGCAAGAAAAATATAATCTCTGAATTTAAAATAAAAAATATCATCACAGCAAGTTCTGTTTTCCAAAAGGTTGTTATTATTTCTGTTTGAAACAAACAATCCTTCAGCTTTGTTTTTAGGATTTAACACGTAATAAATATCGTCAACACTTGAATTCAACGGATAACCAATATTTTGGGGTCTTTCCCACCTTCTCATATAACCCGATGATTTATAAATATCAAAACCACCTAAGCCGGGATTTCCTGTTGAGCTAAAATAAATTTCCCCTGCATCTTGGTCATAAAAAGGAGTTACTTCATCCCTTCTTGTATTAATTCTTCCACCTGCATTCTGTGGTTCTTCCCATATTTTATCTCTTTCATCGTATCGTGAATACCAAATATCAAGACCACCTCTTCCTCCCGGTCTGTCGGATACAAAATATAAAATTTCATAATTCCTGTTGGGCTCTGTACCAACTGCAGGCTGAGTGCTTGTGTAATTTGCTTTATTTATTTCTTTGTTCATCTTTACTGCCGATTGCCATTCTCCGTTTTTCTTTTTTTTCATGTAAATGCTACAAATATTTTCATTCTTACTGTTCTTTTTACAAAGAGTAAAATAAAAACGTTTTTTATCAGGAGAATACACACCATTACAAACATCTGATTCTTTTTTGTTAACCAAATTTTCTAATTTTTCACTTCTTGTCCATTCATCATTATTTCTTTTTGCTCCATAAAATTGTAAATAAAGTTTTTCTTTTTCACTTTCTTTGTGATAAACAGGGACAGAATTTGTATTCATGGAAGCATAAATAAAGGTATTTTCCCCTGTGAACATTGGTGACACCTCAATATGTGCTTTATTTATACTTGCATTCAAATGTCTGATTTTTACATTCCTCGGTGAATCAATAAGAGTTTTTGCCAATTCACATCCTTCTATATCGTATCTCACAAATCTTCGATAAAGCTTATAATCCTTTTGCCCTCTAAACTCACGTTTGAACTTATCAAAATTATCAGATGCATCTTTGTAATTTCCCATCCTCATTAGCATTTGAGCATAATAATATCTTGCTATTACATATTTTTTCTTTTCGCTTTTATAAACTTTCCAATACCAATCTTTTGCATTTTCATAATCCCTTACTTTTCTATACAATTCCGCAAGTTGATATGCATGATAAAAATCCGAATTATTGTATTCTTTTATACTTAAAAAATATTTTTCGTAATGTTCAATGGCAGAATAAACATCTCCGTATCTTACATTTTTTATAGCAATTTTTTTGTGTTTTGACGGGTTAATTTTAGATTTCTCTTTTTTGTCTTGAGCACTAACGGATAAAATAAATAAAAAAAGGACAAATATTAATATCTGTTTTTTGTTAAAAAAATTGAAAATTAAATTTAGAATTCCCATTTTACTAATTTTAATATCTTTCACAAGGAATTATCATTTTTTTAGAACATTCATCAAAAATATAATATATCAATGATATTTCAAAAGCACCCTGATAAGCAGTTGCAGAATGCAAAGAAGAAACATTTAAATCATAGCTTATTCCAACATCCGTGTTATAAAAGTTCATTCCTCCACCCACAACAACAGCATCAACATTTCTGCTTATTCCATCTCTAAGATACAAAGAAGCAAAAACTGATTTTGCAAAAGATTTATTTTTTTCTAAATTAATATAAACATTTGAACCATAAAGTATTTCGGAAGCACCGTAGTGTTCCATGTAAAGAAAATATGGATTGATTGTGTATTTGCTGTTGAAAAAAAATTTTGTTCCAACATGAGCAACTTTCCTGTGAGTAATTTTGTTTGCTGTTCCAAAAAAACTTTCTCCCGGTTCATTTAAATGAAAAACAGCAACACCAAGTTCAGGTTTCCACCTGCCAAATTGTTTATCCCATTTTATCCCTGCATTAACATCCAAATATGACAAATCATCTCCCGAGTAATCCCCAGTAGTCGGTTTTGAAGGGTCAAAGTAACCTGTTTGATTATTGTATTGATCAGGAAAAGAAAGATTATCAATAGAAATACTTTTCATAACATAGCCGGGCTGAATACCGATAAAAAAATTATTTCCTTTAATACTTTTTTTATAAGCTATTGATAAATATGCTTTACTAACTTTCAGACTTGCATCTCCCGACATGTCATTTATTATATTTACCCCAACATCCAATCTTTCGTTTCTCAAATAAAAATGACGGTCAACAGAAATAGAGTTAGTAACAAATGGAATTGTCATGGTAAACCATTGATTTCTGTAGTTATCAACAACACGCCATTGAGCATCATGGTTTCCTGTCTGTGCAGGGTTGAGCGTTAGTGGTGAAGCATAAAATTGAGAGAAATGAATATCCTGAGAAAATGCTATGTTACTAACAAACAAAAATACAATTGTTAATATTTGAATACTGTTATTTCTCAATATTATATTACTTTTGTTTGCACAAATTTAAGAACATTAAGGTTTTTGATTTAATAACTTATTAACAATTGAGAAATTATGAAGTTTAAAATAATCTCTACATTTCTAATAGTCTTTTTAATCTCCAAATTAGCTTTTACGCAAATAACTCCAGAATTTACTTCAAATATTACTTCAGGATGTAATCCTATTCTTGTAAGTTTTTCCGATCTTTCTTCAGGTACTATTTCAACTTATTATTGGAATTTTGGAAACGGAAATACTTCTAATAAACAAAACCCAAAAGCATCTTATACCGACCCCGGAACTTACACCGTAGAACTTACTATTAGCAATGGCAATACAACTGAAACGATTACTAAAACAAATTATATTCATGTTTTTAAAAATCCTGAAGCTGACTTCACAACAAATTCCCTAAAAAAAGGATGTGTTCCTTTTACTCCTAAATTTATTGATACATCAATTCTTGGAGATGCCTTGATATCCAAATGGCTTTGGGATTTTGGTAACGGAGCTTATTCTTTAACAAAAAATCCTTCTTATACTTTTACATCTTCAGGCATTTACACAATTTCCTTACAAGTTGAAGATGCGAACGGCTGTTCGGATTTTATTACTAAAACAAATTTTATTGAAGTTTTTAAGCTTCCTAAAGTAAATTTTACTGCTTTTCCTGATGTATTTTGTGATACTCCTGCAAATGTGAATTTTACAAACAATACTAGTAGTGCATCAACTTCAATTTGCTTTTGGGATTTTGGGGACTCATCCGGTTCAACAGCAATTGATCCTTTGCACACATACAATACTTTTGGAGATTTTGATGTAAAACTTATATTAACAGACCAAAACGGTTGTACAGATTCATTAACGAAAAAAAATGCTATTACTATTGAAAAAGTTACTGCCGATTTTTTTGTTGATAATGATTCTGTTTGTCTTGATAAATTTGTACAATTTATCAATACTTCAACAGGAGCAAAATCTTATTTGTGGACATTTGGTGATGGCAACTCAACAACTATAAAAAACCCAAGCTATATTTATTCATCTCAGGGAACTTATAATGTTAAACTAATTACTACAAGTGAAAATAATTGTAAGGACAGCACAACAAAAACTATTGTTATTGAAAAAGTTACTGCCGATTTTTCATGGAAACCCGATTACAGTTGCTCAACACCATTTCCCGTTTCTTTTAAAGACAGTTCAAAAAATGCTGATAATTGGAATTGGTATTTTGGTGACGGCATAACTTCAACAGACAAAAATCCAGTTCATAACTATAATAAAAGTGGCAAATTTGATGTTAAACTTATTGTTTCTAACAATATTGGCTGTAAAGATTCAATAACTTACAGTGAAGCAGTTTGGGTTTTCCTTCCCACAGCAAGTGTTACAGCAGATTTTTACAAAGGATGCTCTCCTCTTGAAGTAAACTTTACAGCAACAGCTACTTCTAATGAGGCTATAACATCTTGGTATTGGACTTTTGATGATGGAGATACTTCATCATTACAAAATCCCACACATGTTTTTGTAAAAGATACAAGCTACAATGTAACTTTAACAGTAACGAACTCAAAGGGATGTACTGTAACGACAGGAGTACAAATAAAAGTTGGACTTAAGCCAATTGTGGATTTTGAAATAGGTACTGATACAGCCTGTGCTTCCGATACTATTTCTTTTAAAGACCTTTCTATAAATCCATCAGGCAAAAAAAATGATGAGTGGGAATGGATATTTGGTGATGGAATACATGGTAGCGGTGAAAAATTAATACACAAACATGTTGACACAGGAATGATGACCACAACACTTATTGTTTCCTACAACGGATGTAAAGATACTTTGGTTAGAGACAGTTCGCTTTATGTTTATCCTCCTATTTCCACAATTAGTACAGTTTACGATTGTAAAAAACATTTTAGCACAAAATTTATTCATGTTCCTGTTGGCGTTCACCACTGGGAAATAAATTTTGGTGATGGAAATAAATTGACACATTTAACCATTGATTCACTTACTCATCAATTTTTACAAGCAGGTCAATACAAATACAAAACAATAGCTTACAATGATAGTTCAGGATGTACTTGGGAAAACGAAGGAACAATTAATATTTATAATTGGGATGCCGACTTTAATGCAAAAGATGATAAAATATGTATTTACGATTCTGCGGAATTCCTTCACAACCCTGCAAATAAACCAATAATTACAGGAGGTGCTTATTACTTCGGTGACGGAACATATTCTTCAATAAATCAAAAGCATTTTTATGATTCATCAGGAGTTTTTAAAGTTAAAAGAATTCTTTCCGACCCAAACGGATGCACGGATAGTGCATTTAAATACATTAGTGTTTATCAAATAAATGCCGATTTTATTGCCGATTCTTTTATTTGTGTTTATACAAAATCAAAATTTACTGACAAATCAACTTCCGATACAACAATTATTGGATGGGATTGGTTTCTTGGAAATGGAGAAAATTCTACAAAACAAAACCCATCAAGTTTTTACACTATAAAAGGTAGTTTTTCTCCATTACTGATAGTTGAAGATGCTAACGGATGTGTTGATACCATGCAAAAAGCAGATTATATTTATGCAACAAAACCAAAAGCAGAATTTGAAGCCGATGATTACACTATCTGTGAAAATTACGAGATAACATTTACAAATGATTCTGAAGGAAATTTGCTGAGTTTTTATTGGGATTTTGGGAATGGTGATACATCAACGCTTAAAGATGCTCTTTATTCTTACCAAATTGCCGGTACTTACACAATTTCATTAGTGGCAACCGATTCAATGGGATGTAAAGATACTTTTACGAGAACAAACTATGCGAAAGTTCAGGCTATTCCAAAAGCAGGTTTTTATGCAGACACAACATTTTCATATTGCTATCCATTACTTGTGCGATTTACAGATACTTCAATATCCAATAATATAAAAAATTGGACTTGGGATTTTGGAGATGCTCAAACAGCTTCTACTTTTCAAAACCCTGTTCATAATTATACAAAACCAGAAAAATTTGATGTTAGATTAATTGTAGAAACAACTTATGGTTGTAAAGATACAGCTCTACTTAAAGATTTTATAAATATTCATGGACCACTTGCCAGCTTTGACCTTGACCCTGATACTGTTTGCTACGGTTTTCCTGTTAAATTCTTTGTCCTTAAGAGTGAAAATGTTAAAAGTTTTAATTGGGATTATGGAGATGGAAATATCGAAAGTGAAGTAAATGATACTGTAAAACATAAATATTATATCTCCGGTTATTTTTATCCTCGCTTAATTTATGTTGATTCATCAGGTACTTGCAAAAAATTTGCAATTGATACATTGATGGTTTCCAGAGTTATTGCTGATTTTAGCACTTATCAAAATTCAAAATTTGTTCCTGCTACTATTGATTTTACAGACAAATCATCAATAAATGCTATTGAGTGGCACTGGATTTTTGGTGATGAAAAAGATACTTTTTCTCAAGATGCAACTCATATTTATAAAATTGCAGGCAATTACAACACAATGCTAATTGTTACTAATGATTTGGGATGCAAAGACACAGCAAGTTCAAAAATTAATGTTGAGCCGCTACCTATAATTATTGATTTTCCAACAGCATTTACACCTGATAAAGAAAATAACAACACAATAGAAATAACAGGATGTGGCACACGCTTTAAAGAATTAATTTCATTTCGTATTTTTAACCGCTGGGGAGAAATTGTTTTTGAAACAACAGACCCTCAACAAGCTTGGGATGGCACCTATAAAGGTAAAATTCAAAATATGGATACCTATGTTTATGTTATTAAAGTTCTTGGATTTGACGATGAAATAAAAACAGAAAAAGGCTATATTACTTTGATTCGGTGATACTGTTTGTTCGCATTTGTACTTTGATTTTATTATACGATTATGAAAGGTTATATGTACATACTTAAATGTTCTAATGGAGCGTACTATACAGGTAGTACTAAATATTTACAACTTCGTGTACAACAACATCAGGACGGTAAAGGTGCTAATTTTACAACTAAGCATTTACCGGTAGAATTGGTCTATTTTGAAGAATTCTCGAGAATAGACAAGGCTTTTTATCGGGAAAAACAAATACAAAAATGGAGTAGAAAGAAAAAGGAAGCTCTTATTAAAGGAGACTTAAAGGAATTGCATAAACTTGCAGAATGCCAAAATGAAAGTCATTTTAAGAATAGAAAGAAACGTGAATTATGAAAATCTACCCCCTCCGCTACCTTCGGCTTCGCTCAGGTAGCTCTTGTTCGTTGAGCGAAGCCGAAACGAACTAATATTTAGTTTAATTGTAATACTAAATACTGATTTTTGATTGCAAAAAA
>JAYEOP010000608.1:13717-23995 GCA_034723125.1 Bacteroidota bacterium
TATGAAAATCTACCCCCTCCGCTACCTTCGGCTTCGCTCAGGTAGCTCTTGTTCGTTGAGCGAAGCCGAAACGAACTAATATTTAGTTTAATTGTAATACTAAATACTGATTTTTGATTGCAAAAAATAGGGAGAACTTTTTTCTTAATATTGGATGATTTTTAACAGCTTAGCTCTTGGAGTTTACTTGTTCGTTGAGCGAAACCGAAACGAACTAATATTCATTTTAAGTATAATAGTAAATACTGATTTTTGATTGCAAAAAAATAGAGAGAACTTTTTTCTTAATATTGGATGACTTCTAACAGCTTAGCTCTTGGAGTTTATTTGTTCGTTGAGCGAAGCCGAAACGAACTAATATTTAGTTTAATTGTAATACTAAATACTGATTTTTGATTGCAAAAAAATAGAGAGAACTTTTTTCTTAATATTGGATGATTTTTAACAGCTTAGCTCTTGGAGTTTACTTGTTCGTTGAGCGAAGCCGAAACGAACTAATATTCAGTTTAAGTGTAATACTAAATACTGATTTTTGATTGCAAAAAAATAGGTAGAACTTTTTTCTTAATATTGGATGATTTCTAACAGCTTAGCTCTTGGAGTTTACTTGTTCGTTGAGCGAAACCGAAACGAACTAATATTTAGTTTAATTGTAATACTAAATACTTATCTTTGATTTCGGAAAAAAATAATTGTAATTTTGCATTTGATTAAATCATTCATTTAATAAAAAACAAATCAAAGTGAGTAGCTCCTTAGAAAAATATTTCAAAAAGTTTAGAGACAATGTTGTAGGCATTGAAAAAGAATTTGATACACCTTATGGTAAAAAGAAAATGATTTATTCCGATTGGACAGCAAGCGGTAGGTTGTATGCAATAATTGAAGATAAGATTAAAAATGATTTTGGTCCTTTTGTGGCAAATACTCACACAGAAACATCAACTACAGGAACCTTGATGACTCATGCTTACCATGAAGCTAAGGAAATAATAAAAAAGCATGTAAATGCCGACAAAAATGATCTGATAATTACTACAGGTTCGGGAATGACAAGAGTTGTAGTTAAATTTCAAAGGATACTCGGATTAAAATATCCTGAGAAAATTGAAAAATTTGTAAATATTCCTGACGATGAAAAACCGATTGTTTTTGTTACTCACATGGAGCATCATTCAAATCACACTTCATGGCTTGAAACTATTGCTGATGTTGAAGTTATTGGAGCAAACGAAGATGGCTTGGTTTGCTTGGATTGTTTTAGAGAACTGCTTAAAAAGTATAAAGACAGAAAAGTAAAAATTGCCGCAATAACGGCTTGTTCAAACATTACAGGGATACAACCGGATGTTCATGGGTTGGCAAAAATAATTCATCAGCATGACGGTTTATGTTTTGTTGATTATGCTTGCTCCGCTCCTTATGTAAATATTAATATGCATCCTGAAGATCCACTTGAAAAACTTGATGCGATAGTATTTTCGCCACATAAATTTCTTGGAGGACCCGGTTCAACAGGAGTACTTATTTTTAATTCCGAACTTTATACAAACAAAATCCCTGATATTCCGGGAGGAGGAACAGTAGCATGGACAAATGCTTGGGGTGGTAGAAAGTATTTTGAAGATGTTGAAATACGTGAAGATGGTGGTACTCCAGCTTTTTTGCAAACAATCAAAAGTGCTTTGGCTGTGAAGCTTAAAGAAAAAATGGGTGTTGAAAATATTTTGAAGCGAGAGGAAGAAATGCTTCAGATTATTTTTGACAAATTAAATAACATTAAAGGGCTTCATATTTTGGCTGATAATATTCAACATCGGCTTGGTGTTGTTTCTTTTTATTTTGACAATTTTCATTTTAACCTTTGTGTAAAATTATTAAATGATAAATTCGGAATTCAAACACGTGGAGGTTGTTCTTGTGCAGGAACTTACGGACATTATTTGCTTGGTGTTACTAAAGAAATGTCTCAATCATTTACAGATAAAATTGATAGTGGAAATTTAGCTGATAAACCAGGTTGGGTTCGTATGTCAATAAATCCTGTTATGACAAATGAAGAAGTAGAATATATTTGTGACGCATTAAAACAAGTTTCTAAAAACTGTAGTGAATGGAAAAAAGACTACGTTTATGATGAAAAATCAAATGAATTTTATCACCGTGATTGGGGAGAAAAAGAAAAGGGAATAGTAAAAGAGTGGTTTAAAATGTAACTACTCAGGAATTAACATTAAAAATTTCTAAACTGGGGAAGGATATCCCCAATGTGCATATAATACTAAGTTGAAAAACAAAAATACTATCCGATAGTATCGTATATTTGTAAAATATTTTATACTTTTGTATCGGATAAAAAACAAGCAATATGGAAAATATACTTTACAGATACAATCCGTGGTGGGAAAATGATTTTAATAGTGAGTATCTTATTGAAAGAGAAGGGTTAGTTTCTTCATTGATAAATGAATTTGGAAATAATCAAATAGTAATTCTAACAGGGTTGAGAAGAGTTGGAAAAACTTCAATGCTAAAGTTAATAATTAAAAAACTTATTGAAAGTAATTATAATCCCAAACAAATATTTTATTTAAGTATGGACGAGTATTTATTAAAAGACAGCAATATACTCGAAATTATCGAAGCCTACCGTAAATTACAAAAACTTAAAACAAAAGAAAAAATTTATTTATTTTTAGATGAGATAACATTTAAAAAAGATTTTGAAATTCAATTAAAAAATCTTTATGATAATCAGAATGTAAAAATATTTGCTTCTTCGTCAAATTCAGCAATTCTTGAAGACAAAAAAGCTATGCTTACAGGAAGAACAATAAATTATGAAATTCTTCCATTAACTTACAATGAGTATTTAATATTCAAAAAGATTAATATTAAAAAGACAGATAATCATTTACATGAAAGTTATTTTTTAGAATATTTGAAAACCGGAGGTATTCCTGAATTTGTATTAACAGATAATTTTGAATACTTAAAAAATTTGATTAACGATATTATTTATAAAGATATCGCTGCAATACACAATGTTAGAGATATATCAATACTACAAGATTTTTTTCTTTTATTAATGGAGCGAACAGGGAAAAAATTAAGTATAAACAAAATTGCATCAATACTTTCAATATCTTCCGATACTGCACATCGATATCTTAATTATTTTTCAAGAACATATTTAATACATTTAGTAAAAAAAGCAGGAAAAACCAATGAGAGGATACTTTCTGCAAACAAAATTTACGCAGCAGATATTGGCATCAGAAATTATTTTACAGGCTTTAGAGACAAAGGAAGTATATTTGAAAATTATGTTTTTTTAAGAATTAAACATTTAAATCCATCATATATTTATAAAAATAAAATTGAGATTGATTTTATTACAGAAAACAAAACACTCATAGAAGCAAAATTTCATAAAGAGAAGCTTTCAGATAAGCAACAAAAGCTTTTCGATGAAACAGATGCTAATAAAAAATATATTGTAAGAAACGATTCGGATATTACCAAACTATTATTGGGATAAAAAAATTACCAAACGTTATTAATTGCCTGCCTTATTTTTACATTGGAGTATTTTCACAATGCCTAAATGTTGCAATTTAATGCACATGAAGCACAAGGTAAAAGTTCTCCTCTCAATCTTTGATTTACTAAAAATGAAATACGTCCTTTTAATACAGGAATGGAAATTTTTTCAATTATTTCTGATGCAAAAGCATTCATTAGCAGTAATCTTGCTTCCTTTTTATTAATTCCGCGTGAGAGCAAATAAAACATTTCTTCATCATCAAGATATCCGATTGTAGCACCGTGGTTACATTTTACGTCATCTGCATAAATCTCAAGTTGTGGCATAGTATTTATTTGTGCATCACTGGTTAAAAGCAGGTTGTTATTTTTTTGAAAGGAATTAGTTTTTTGTGCATTTTTATTAACTTTTATCATTCCTCTGAAAACACCTTCTGCTTTTTCGTCAAGAATTCCTTTAAACAATTCATTGCTGTTGCATTCAGGAACTTTGTGTTCTATTTTTGTGTAGTTATCAATATGTTGTGCTTTGTCGATAAAGTATGCACCATAAATATTAGCTGTTGCTTTTTTCCCATTAAGCTGTATATTTTGATTATTCCTTACAAGTCCTCCGTTTAATGTAATTGTGTTTGATGTAAAACTACTATTTGCCTTTTGATGAACTTGAATATCAGAAATTATAACTCCAAAGTTGTTTTGATTTTGGATGCGGATTAATTCTACATTTGCATTTTCTTCAACAATTATTTCTGTTACGGAATTAGAAAAACTATTATTGTTTGAAAGTGTATGCTCGCAAATAACAATTTTTACATCAGAGTTTTTTTCTGCAATAATTAAATTCCGTGTTTGAATAAAAGGAGTTGTTAGTGTTATTTTATTTGCAGAGGCAAGATTAACAATCTGAACAGGCTTTTTGTTTTTAGAATTTTCGGGAAAATAACAGAAAACACCATCATGAGCGAATGCGGTATTTAATGCTGTAAATGGATTGTCTGAGTAATCAATATATTTAGCATAATACTTGTCAATTAATTCAGGAAATAATTCTTTTGCTTGGTACAAACTTCCAACTTTCCCTTTGGAAGGTAATTCTTGCATTAACGGTAAAGAGTGAGGATACCAGCCATTTATTAAAGCAATATCATAAGTGTCTAATTGTGTAGCATCACATTGGAAAACATCTTCAACAGGTGAATTTATATCTTTAGGAGGAGTAAATGGTTGTAAAAGCCTGCCACTATTTTCAATGATTTTTTTAATATCGGTAAATCTCCAAAGTTCTTCTTTTGTTGAGGGAAATCCAAGTTTTATAAACTGAGATAATGCATTCTCTCTGATTTTTCTCAGTTTTTTAGAATCATTTTTACCAATCTGATTAATATTGTTTTCATAATCGGAAAGCAGTATCTTTTCTATATTTTTAATTAATGTGTCTTTGTTCATTTTGTAAAAATTTTGGTACAAACAGAAGTTTATTCAGATTATTTTTTTAACCAGTCATATCCTTTTTCTTCTAATTCAAGAGCAAGTTCTTTAGTTCCTGTTTTAACAATTTTCCCATTGTAAAGAATGTGAACTTTGTCAGGTACAATGTAATCCAGAAGCCTTTGGTAGTGGGTAATAACAACAAAAGCGTTATTCGGATTTTTTAATTTATTTATACCATTTGCAACAATACGTAATGCATCAATATCAAGTCCTGAATCTGTTTCATCAAGAATTGCTAATTTGGGTTCCAGCATTGCCATTTGAAATATTTCATTTCTCTTTTTTTCGCCACCCGAAAAACCTTCGTTAACAGAACGATTTGTTAATTCGGAAGTTATTTCAACATATTCCTTTTTTTCTTTCATAAGTTTTAAAAACTCGGCAGCCGATAATGCTTTTTGCTTTTTGTAAATCTTGTGTTCATTAATAGCTGTTTTTAGAAAGTTGGTTATGCTCACACCCGGTATTTCAACAGGATATTGAAAAGCAAGAAAAATTCCTTCTTTTGACCGAATATCAGGTTCAAAATCAAGGAGGTTTTTGTTTTCGTAAAGTACTTCTCCTTTAGTAACTTTAACAATATCACGTCCCGATAGTACGGATGCTAAAGTGCTTTTTCCTGAACCATTTGGTCCCATAATAGCATGAACTTCCCCTGGTTTTACTTCAAGGTTTAATCCTTTGAGTATCTCTTTGCCTTTAATACTTGCATGTAAGTTCTTTATTTTTAACATTTTATCTTGTTTAATTTTCTTTAATAAGTTTTTTATCCTACACTATTTTCAAGTGTAATAGAAAGTAATTTTTGTGCTTCTACAGCAAATTCCATCGGGAGTTTGTTTAAAACTTCTTTTGCATACCCGTTAACAATCAGACTAATTGCATTTTCAGTATCAATTCCTCTTTGGTTACAATAAAATAATTGATCTTCTGCAATTTTTGAAGTTGTTGCTTCATGCTCAACTATTGATGTTTCATTTTTTACATCCATGTATGGAAATGTGTGTGCTCCACAACTATCGGTAAGCAGGAGAGAATCACATTGAGTGTAGTTTCTGCTTTTTTCTGCTTTTTTAGCAATTTTTACTAAACCACGATAACTGTTTTGGCTATATCCTGCAGAAATTCCTTTGGAAATTATTTTGCTTTTTGAGTTTTTTCCCAAATGAATCATTTTTGTTCCTGTGTCTGCCTGCTGATGATTATTTGTTACCGCCACCGAAAAAAATTCTCCATGGCTATTATCTCCTTTGAGTATGGTGCTGGGATATTTCCATGTAACAGCAGAGCCTGTTTCCACTTGTGTCCACGAAAGTTTGGAATTATCACCTTTGCAAATGCCTCGTTTTGTTACAAAATTATAAATACCACCTTTTCCGTTTTTGTCTCCCGGATACCAATTTTGTACTGTTGAATATTTTACTTCTGCATTTTTATTAACAACTATTTCTACAACAGCAGCATGAAGTTGATTTTCATCACGAATAGGTGCGGTACAACCTTCGAGATAACTGACATAGCTGTCATCTTCGGCAACTATTAGTGTTCTCTCAAATTGCCCTGTTTCGGCAGCGTTAATTCTAAAATATGTTGAAAGATCCATTGGACATCTTGAGCCTTTTGGAATATAAACAAATGAGCCATCGGTAAATACTGCTGAATTTAAAGCGGCAAAATAATTATCTCCGGCAGGAACAACAGAACCAAGGTATTTTTTAATTAGTTCGGGATGCTCTTCAATTGCTTCAGAAATGGAACAAAAAATAATTCCTAATTCGCCTAATTTTTCTTTGTAAGTAGTAATTACAGAGCTACTATCCATCACTACATCAACTGCAACACCCGAAAGATGCTTTTGCTCTTCAATAGAAATTCCTAATTTATTAAATGTGTCAAGAAGTTCAGGATCAACTTCATCAAGGCTTTTGAGGTTTTTCTTTTTAGGTGAAGCATAATAGCTTATTGCTTGAAAGTCAATTGTTGGAAAGTTTAAATGAGCCCAGTTCGGCTGTTTCATTGTTTGCCATTTTTTATATGCTTTTAAGCGATATTCCAGAAGAAAGTCAGGCTCGTTTTTTACTTTTGAAATATATCTGATAGTATCCTCACTAAGTCCTTTAGGTGCACGATCCTGTTCAATATCCGTTTGAAAACCATACTTGTATTTGTCGTTAGTTACTTCTTTTATGTATTTATTGCTGTCGTTCATGTATTATATATTTTTCGCAAATATTATAAAATTTCGTAAATGTTGGATTGTTTATTTCAGGATTTGATTTGTGTAAAGTGTTTTGGAATGTGTGGGATTTATTTTGTTGATGAAAAGATAAAAAACATTTATTTTAATTTCTCACCTATTAAGAAGTATAGGGAGCTTCTATAAAAATGATTATTATTTTTATAGAATATCCTTTAATTTTAATAATTCCATAGATTTAGCATGTAAACTCGAAATATAATTATAATCAACAAACTTAATTCTTTTCTTTATTTTTCTAAAAGCATTTCTATTCAATTTATCTAAATATTCTTTTTTTCTATGAATTGAACTTACAATATAAAAATCAGAATAAAAATCTTGCAAATCATCAAATTTTAAAAGAGAATTATGAATATTTGAAGAATGTTCAACTTCAAAAAAACATGAAGGCATTTTCCTTTCATTAAACCAAATTACATCAACTGTTTTTGCTCTTTTTAAAATCTCTTTATAAGTAAACTCAAAAATATTATCTAAATCTGTAATTTCATGCAATGATTTGTTTAAAAACTTTTTATTTTTATCTTGTGGCGGAATATAAGTTTGATAATTTTTCACTTTACCAAGTTCAACTAATAAACCTTGATAATATGAATGATTGAATAACTGTTTGTCAGATTTTGAGTTAGTTTCTTGAATTTTGAATTGTTTCAGTATTAACTCTTTACTCTCTGTTACTGCCCATAAACCAGGTTTTATTTTAAAGAAAAATCTATCATCTTGAACAATTCTTCTAATTGTAGCATAGGGTGTTAATGTTTTCCAATTCGAAACATTTACATACTGATTTAAAAAACCTAGAGTAGCAAAACCTCCATTTTTTTTCATTACTTCAATTACTTGTTCATATTGTTTCATTCTGCTGGGCTATCTATATTTGAAACTTTTGCAATATTATTACTATTTAGTGTCTCTTAGAAAACTCTGCAAAATTTGATAGTTTTCTTAGAGGCACTATTTAATTTCACATCGCAAAGATAAAAAAAGTAAATGGTTATAATTTGTTTTTAAAAAAAATACTAAGGAAAATATGAATTGATTTTAGTAACAATAAAAAAATTATAAAAGCTATATCTTTGCTGGAAATTTAAATATCTAAAAATGCCGAAAAAACTTTTATTTATTGCATTGATAATTATTGTTTTGTTTTCTTGTAATAAAAAACCCAAGGAAAAATCCAATATTGAAACAACAAAAACAGAGGTTGTTGAGCAATTAAAAGTTAAAATAATTAACCAATTTCCTCATGAAAAAAGAAAATATACTCAGGGATTTGAAGTGTATAATGGTTACTTGTACGAAAGTACAGGTTTGGACAACAAAAGTAGTTTGAAAAAAATAAATATTAAAACAGGCGAAGTTGAAAAATCTGTTGAGTTGACAAATTTTTTTGCTGAAGGATTAACAATTTTAAATGATAAGCTTACAATTTTATCTTATAAAAGAGGAATAGCCATAGAGTATGACCTTGAAACTTTTGAAGAAAAAGATGTGGAGTTTACTTATAAAACCGAAGGTTGGGGATTAACAAATAATGGTAGTCATTTGATAATGAGTGACGGGTCTAATAAATTATTTTTTTATAACGCTAAAACTTTCGAAAAAGAAAAGGTTTTGAATGTAAAATATGAAGGCGAACCATTGTATTTCATAAATGAACTTGAATATGTTGACGGTAAAATTTATGCAAATATTTACGGTAGTGATTTTATCGTTGCAATTGATATTGAAAGTGGAAAGGTAATAGCTGATATTGATGCTTCAAATCTGATATGCTCTCAACTGTCAAAGTCTGATCCTGAGGCTGTATTGAATGGTATTGCATATAATAAAAAAACAAAAACATTTTACATGACAGGTAAAAAATGTAACACTATTTATGAAGTCGTTTTTGAATAAATTAAAAAAGTGAAAATGAAAAAATTATCCATAATAATTCCTGTTTATAATGAAGAAAAAACAATTAATCAGTTATTAGCAAAAGTTTGTTCTGTAAAACTTATAAATAATATTGAAAAGGAAATTATTGTTGTTGATGATTGCTCTACAGATAATTCAGGGGAATTGATTAGGGGATTTATTGAAAAAAAATCTGAGGTTGATATTAATTATATCCTAAAGGAGGAAAATTCGGGAAAGGGAGCATCACTTCATCTTGGAATTAGAGTGGCAAAAGGTGATTATTTAATTATTCAAGATGCTGATTTGGAATATGATCCTGAGGAATATAACGAACTTTTAAAACCAATTGTAAACGGTCATGCAGATGTTGTTTTCGGTTCACGTTTTATGGGTGGTAATCCTCATAGGATTTTGTTTTTTTGGCATTCTTTAGGTAATAAAATGTTGACATTTTTTTCTAATATGTTCACAAATTTGAACCTTACAGATATGGAAACATGCTATAAAATGTTTCGTACAGAAATTATTAAATCACTTGACCTTAAAGAAAAGAAATTTGGTTTTGAACCTGAAGTTACTGCCAAAGTTTCAAGAGTGCCTGATGTGAGAATTTATGAAATAGGGATTTCTTATTACGGAAGGAAGTATTCTGATGGTAAAAAAATAAGTTGGAAAGACGGTTTAAGAGCCTTGTACTCTGTGGTAAAATATAATGTTTGGGCGAGAGGTGAGAGATGAGTAATGAGAGATGAGAAATGAGAGATGAGAAATGAGAAGTGGAAGATTAGAGAATGAATGATAGCATAATGACTATTAAATGACACGAACGAAGTGAGTAAATTACAGCGAAGCGAATGACAAGTAAATAACTATTATCAAATAAACAATAAGAAGTACTTAGAGTGCTTAAAGATATGAGGAGTGAGAAGTGAGAAATGAGAGGTGAGAGATGAGAAGTGGAAGATTAGAGAATGAATGATAGCATAATGACTATTAAATGACACGAACGAAGTGAGTAAATTACAGCGAAGCGAATGACAAGTAAATAACTATTATCAAATAAACAATAAGAAGTA
>JAYEOP010000609.1 GCA_034723125.1 Bacteroidota bacterium
GAAACCATAGTGTTCCAACAATTCAATTGTACATTCTTTTTCTCTTGTTGTAAAAAAAATGCTATGACCACGTTTTTCCATTTCCCAAGAAAAATGCTTAAAAAGATGAACATGTGCAGGATGTCCTATGTCAATTAAAAATTTCATAAAGTATTTTTAAAAATGCAAAAATACTACAATAAATTGTTAAAAAAGATGATACTAATCATAGTTGGAATCCTTATTATTTTTTTGTGTTTATTACTCTTTCAGAAAATATTTTTTTGTAATATTGCATGAATAATTAAAACTTATTTTTTAATATGCCAAAATTGTATCTGCAGGAGACTTTTTATGTGATGTAAATGAAACATTAACCATTATTATAATGTGAGCGTTGTGCAGAAATAAATAGAGATATGAATATAACTAAAAACAAAAATTGGTATAGAATTAAATCATTTATACCAAAACAACTATTTGAACCCTTGCTATATTTTTATTATGGTGTTCAAAGCATTGGTTATTTTGGCAATAATTATTATTGTCCAATTTGTAAAAGTAAGCTTCGGATATTTAAATCGGGAAATTGTCCTAATTGTGGGGCTGATATTAGGCACAGAACATTATGGCTCTTTTTATTAAGGAAGACAGATTTTTTCAAAAGCAGGTTAGATGTTTTGCACTTCGCTCCTGAACATTGTTTTTATAATAAAATGAAGAAACAACAAAATATCAATTATCTATCAGCAGATTTAAGATCTCCAAGAGCAATGATTGAAATTGATATTACTAATATAAAATATCCTGATAATTTCTTTAATGTTTTAATAAGTAGCCATGTACTTGAACATGTAGATGATGATTTAAAAG
The DNA here is from genome assembly GCA_034723125.1 of Bacteroidota bacterium. Classification (NCBI taxonomy): domain Bacteria; kingdom Pseudomonadati; phylum Bacteroidota; species Bacteroidota bacterium. The sequence goes on from JAYEOP010000609.1 coordinate 853, forward strand.
CAATGAAGGAATTACATAGGGTACAAAGTATTGATGGGTGGTCAATTCATCTTGTACCAATTGATTATTCACGAAATGATACTTATGAAAATTCTTTGATAAAAAGTCCAGAAGAAAGGATGAAAGTTTATGGTCATCATGACCACAAAAGAATTTATGGTAAGGATTATAAAAATAAATTGGAATCATCAGGTTTTAAAGTTACTGTTTTCAAAACGGAAGATTTTTGTGAAGAAAATGAAATTGCAAAAATGGGATTACATAAAGATACGGAGATTTACTATTGCAGGAAATAACATCCAACTAAGCATACATAAAGTATAATAGAAATAAGTGTTTTAGTGGTAATTCAAGTTTTTTACAGCACTCTAACTTTTATGCTATATGACAGGAATAGAACTCGACAATTTCAGACGATTGCTATGCTAGACTGTTCAAATTTAAAAGATTGATAACTGTTATTTTTAAGCACTTAAAAATAATTCCTAATGAAATTTAGATTTAGACCAAGATTCCTTGTTAGTTCAATAATAATCCCTCAATAAGAATTATTCAACTTATAATTCCTAACTTTGAAGTTGAATTTAAATAACTTATTTTTAATAAAATGGCAAATAGTTTACCCTCATTTTTCAAATTACCTACGTATTA
>JAYEOP010000610.1 GCA_034723125.1 Bacteroidota bacterium
TAGTTAAGGATTTGTATTTTGATTTTAAAAACTTTTCAGCACTTCCGTTAAAAAGTACTTCTCCGCCATTAATTCCTGCTTTTGGTCCAATATCAATAATCCAATCGGCACTTAATATTGTTTGTGAATCATGTTCTACAACGATAACAGTATTACCGTTATCAACAACTTTGCGTATTACTTTTAAAATATTTTTATTGTTTGACGGATGTACTCCAATTGATGGTTCATCAAAAATAAAAGTAATATTTCTAAGTTCCGAACCAACCTGCCTTGCCAATCTTATTCGTTGAAGTTCGCCACCCGAAAGCTCTGTTGCTTGACGATTAAGCGAGAGATAGCCTAAGCCAAGATCCTGCAAAATAGAAATACGTTTTAATATTTCAAAAATAATTGCTTTTGCTATTTGATTGTTGTTAAGCTCTTTGTTCTCTGTTAGTTCTATTTTTAAATCATCTAAACTTAATTTGCTATAATCGTAAATATTTTTATTATCAATTTTTACCGATTGAGCTGTTTCACACAAGCGACTACCACCGCATTTAGAACATTGCTGTGTTTTTGCAAAACGTAAAATATTTGGATTTCTATCTCTGTTTAGAATTTCTTCCATAACAGGAATAATACCTTTATAAAAACCTTCAGGACGTGGCTTTGCAGTTATTCCCGACCATTTCATACGAGATTCTAAAGGGTGTTTGCCATAAGGAATTATAACTTTATCGCTTCCGTAAAGGATAATGTGTTTTTGCTCATCTGTTAAATCTTTCCAAGGAATATCAACGTTAAAATTATATGCATTACAGACTTTGTTTAGGGCATCAATAGTTACTTGAGAATATATTGTATAAGCATTTGGATTAGTTATTTTAAGAGCTTGATTTCTAATTGTTTTATTCTCATCTTCAACAAGTAAATCAATCGAAATTTTATCTTCAACACCCAAGCCTTTGCAATTTGAACACATTCCTGTTGTCGAATTAAATGAAAATAATGAACGATTAATTTCAATATCTTTATTGTTAGTTTTTCCAATTCGAGCAAATAACAATCGTAAAAAGTCGTAAACATCTGTTAAAGTTCCTACCGTAGAACGCGGGTTATTATTCCTTATATTTTGCGATACTGAAATTGTAGGTGTTAAATTTTTTATTTGTTCTACATTTGGTTTATTTAATTTACCTAAATATTTACGTGCTTGGGCAGATAAATTCACAAAATATTGACGTTGTCCCTCAGCATTTATTACATCAAAAGCTAAAGAAGATTTTCCTGAGCCTGAAACTCCGGTTACCACAACAAGTTTGTTCCTTGGTATTTGTAGCGAAATGTTTTTTAAATTATTCTGACTAACATTTACTAATTGTATTGAGCTTGTTTGGTTCATAAAGTATGAAAGTTTTAAGCTTACAAAGTTAATTTGTTATTCATTATTAACTAAAGTTTCGCACCTATTTATTTTATTGTTTTACACCAACATAGCAATGTGTTTGGAACGCTG
>JAYEOP010000611.1 GCA_034723125.1 Bacteroidota bacterium
AAAAAATCAAAAAAAACAATGACATAAATCCTGCATCTTGCATCTTGTATCCTGTATCCTGCATCTTGCATCCTGCATCCTGCATCCTGTATCTTGCATCCTGTATCTTGCATCTTCTCACTTTCGTGTCAAAATCATTTTAAAATGTTCAATATCTGCTTCCATAAACATTTTTCCTTCTATTTTAAAACCAAATTTCTCATAAAGCGGAGTTATGTATGCTTGTGAATTTAAGTAAATAGGAAGCTTTAAGGGTTTTACGTCTTTAATTGTTTCTTTTATTAGCAAGGAGGAAAATCCTTTTCCTCTGTATTTTTTTAAAGTAGCAAATCTTTCAAGCTTTATTCCTTCTTTGGTAATTCTCCATCTTGCAGTTGCAATTGCTTTGTTGTCGACAAATAATAAGTAATGAACTGAAGATTCTTCAAATTCATCATATTCAATTTCCGGCTCTACATTTTGTTCTTCAACAAAGACTTCTTGTCTGATTTTTAGTGACAGATTTACATATTTTTTTTCTTGGAGTGAAAAACGAATTATTTTCTGCATAGTTTTTAATTATTGGTGTTGCTCTCTCAAAAGATCATTAATGTATTTTACAGGATTAAAAGTAATTAGAGGAACTTCAACAAAAACAGTATTCCAATCTGCCATTGCACCATTCCAGAGTCCGGGTAGCTCTTGTGCAAGCAAATCTTTCCCGTCTTTTGATTTTTGTGAAATAAATCCTGTTTCATGGTCAATGAATTTTTTTAAATCAAATTTATTTCCATTGTGGTCTTTTGTTGTGCAAACAAGGTCAACAGGATTAAAATGTGTTGAGTTACTTAGAATTTCCAATTGATTTTTATCTTGGGTATTAATTTGTGATGCTTCAATAATTTGCAAGGACACAGAACCGTCTTCATTTTTTACCCAAAATGGTCCTCCTCCAGGTTCACCTTCATTCTTTACCATTCCACAAATTCGTATCGGACGCTTTAATTTTGTTTTTAAGTATTTTATCTTTTCTTTAATGTTAATTTTTTTGAAATTCTCAGGAAAAATAAACATTAGTTCTTTCTCAAAGAAATAAATAATATCATTGATAATTTTTCCCGATTCATCTTTTTCTAATTTTTTTAAAAAATCAAAAAGCTTTTGTTGAAGATAAATTAAATGAGCACCAATGACTTTTTTATATTTTATTGTTTCAGCTTTGAGGCGGTCGGGAACAACATTGTCAATATTCTTTATAAAAATAATGTCTGCATCAAGATTGTTGAGGTTGTCAATTAAAGCACCATGTCCACCGGGACGAAAGAGGATCGAACCATCTTGAAGACGAAAAGGTTTGTTTATTAAATTTACAGCAATTGTATCCGTTGATTGATTTTGTACTGAAAAGTTTATTTCATATTTTAGATTAAATTCTTTTTCGTAAAGAGGAATAACCTCATTGAAAAGATTTTTAATATCACTAATGTGCTCTTCTGAAAGTGTAAAATGTATTCTTGCAATATTACCTTTAGAGGTAGAATATTTAGCCGCTTCTACAAGATGTTCTTCAATACTTGTTCTTGCTCCGTTCTTATATTTATGAAAATGTAAAAGTGCTTTTGGCAACTCGGAATAATCCATTCCTGATTTTGTAAGAAAGTATTTTAAAATTGCATTGTAATTAGCATCTTTAATGTCAATGTTATTTTCTTTTAAGATGTTTTCCAACTTGTTATGAAAAGCAAAATTTTGAAGCTGTTTAAAAAAGTAAAAAGCTGAATTAAAACTATTATCATTTTTAAGTTCCTCTTTTTGTTCACTTTCATTTAGATTTAAAAAATTTAAAAGATTTTTGAACATTCTGCTTGCTGCTCCGGAGGCAGGGACAAATTTTAATATTTCCTTATTTTTTGTTCTAACAGTATAGCTTCTTACCAATTCAGTAATTTCATTGTCATCAAAAACTTTGATTCCATGTTCTTTAGTAGCTACTTTTACAAGTTTTATAGGTGGAAATCCTGTTTTAAAATTCTGCAATTGTTTTTCAATTTGTTCAATTGCTATTCCTTTATTTTTTATTTGTTTGTGGTCTTTATTTGTAAACATATTATTTAATCTTTACATTTGCGAATAAAAGCTTAATTAGATAAGAATTAAAAATTGGAAATTTACATAAAAAAATAATTTTAAAATTACTGCTTATAAAAAACAATTGGTTTTATGTTGATTTGTGTGGGTAAAAAAAAATTAAAGCCACAGACTTCGTCTGTCGAAGACAAGCTAAGTGTAATAGAAGTAAGACTACGTCTGTCGAAGACAGATTCACAGATTAAAATTAATTTATATGAAATATTCTAATAAGATATATGCAGAGCGGTCATAAACTGCGTTTTGCTATACCGTGTAAACGAATAATAATCAATACGTTAAACATAGTGCCAAATCTCAAATTATGTGCAGTCGAAATATATGTCCTTTAGTCCAGATATATCTGGATTTGGCGAAAATTCATTAATTAGTAGATGTCTATAAAGTAGAGTGTTTAGTTCAGAATGTTCGAGTTCAAGCCTTGTGAAGTCTTTAAAATCAAGGAGCTCGTACGGATGACTGTTTTAAAGACGAACATAACGCAGAAATCGGACATTATGGACAAACACTAATTACAAAAAGAGTAATTTTGTAATCTGTGAATCTGTGGCAAATTTGATTACCCACAGTATTTGACATAGAACCAAAAAATTTAAAGATTTAAAAATATAGCTATGGAATATCAAACTCAACTTTTAGTAATCATGATATCATATATGTCTTTGTTGATACTATGGGGATTGTATCAGGGAAGAAAAGTAAAAACCGAATCGGATTATGCAATTGCAGGACGAGGATTACCGGGCTGGGTTGCAGCATTATCCGAACGTGCTACCGGTGAATCTTCATGGGCTTTGTTGGGATTGCCGGGTGCTGCTTATGCCACCGGCTTAACCGAAATTTGGACTGCACTTGGTTGTGTGTTGGGAATTATTACTGCTTGGATTTTAATTTCTTGGAAGTTGCGTGATGAGGCTGAAAAATATAACGTAAATACTTTTACTGAATTTATTGCAAAAAAACATGGTGATGTTGGAAAATGGATAAGAATTGTTGGTAGTTTTACAATAGTGTTTTTCTTTTTCTTTTATGTTGGAGCTCAATTTCTTGGCGGAGGCAAAATACTTCACACTATGTTTGATGTTGAACCAAAAATTGGTATGCTAATAACTGCTGCCGTAATTGTTCCTTACACAATTTACGGTGGATTCAGAAGCGTGGTTTATACTGATGTTATTCAGGCAATTGTTATGATAATTACTTTGATTCTTGGTCCTATTATAGGAATTATTTATCTTGGTAATCATCCTGAACTTTTTGCTCAATCAATTCCTGAAGCATTAAGTAATGCAGGTACTGATTATACTTCCTTAACAGCTGCTGCTTCCGGATATGCGGCTGGTGTGGTAATAGCTGCAGGATTTTCTTGGTTCTTTGGATACTTGGGTGGTCAGCCTCAGTTGAGCATGAGGTTTATGGCAATAAAAGATAAGAAGCAAGCAAAAATTGCAAGAAATATTGGTATCAGTTGGACAGTAATTGCATATATCGGAGCACTTTCTCTCGGTTGGATTGGCATTGCTATTTTTGGACCTACAGGACTTGAAGACAGAGAATATGTTATGCCGGCAGTAATTCTTGAGCTTTTTCCTCCTGCAATTGCTGCAATTCTTATCACAGGTGCTATTGCTGCAATGGTTTCTACTGCTGATTCTTTGTTAATTCTTTCTTCAACGGAACTTTCAGAAAATTTAATAAAACCTGCTTTTAGATCAGATAAAAATGTTGGAAGTAAAAAGGCATTAAGCAGGTCAAGAATTATTACTGCCTTGATTGCTGTTGTTGCTTTGGGATTTGCTTATATTTCGCCTACAAAATTAATATTTACAATTGTGGGTTATGTATGGGCAGGTATTGGAGGAACTTTTTCTGTTGTGATTTTATTATCATTATTCTGGAAAAAATTTCACGGCAAAGCTGCTCTTACTACAATAATTACCGGATTGCTGTTTACTATAATTTGGATAAGTTCAGGAATGGATGAAAAAATAACAGCAAGATTAATGACTTTTGCTGTGGCTTTGTTGGTAGCAATTATTTCTACTTATGTTTTTAAGAGTAAAAAATGAAAATATCGCAAAAAGAAACATTTTTAATTTTGGAGAGTTTTCTAAGAGGCACTATTTATCTCAGCAAATAATATCGTGCCGATGGCACTTTGGTCTATTTTATCACAGAAGTTACCATAATATCGCTCCTCTGGAGCTTTTCTCAGTACCGCAGCTACGATATTACTTCTAATTCATACCGAAAGGTTATCATGTAACAGAAAATAAATTTTCTTAACATGCTAATCCATCGGCATAATACTAGATTCTTTTTAATTAAATTGATGGTGGTTTAGTATCATTTGGAATCTGTCTTATATATTTTTCTGTTATTTCTCTAATTGATTTTTTAACCATTGTCTCAGTTTATCAATTATTCTAATCAATTATCATTTTCTTAACAACATTTCCTTTATCAGTTTTTATTTTAATAATGTAACATGCTTTAGCCAAATTTAAATTAAGCGAATGATAATTTGAAGTTTTAAGCATTTTATTAAAAAGTAATTTTCCGCTTATGTCATAAACAAAAAGTTCTTTTGCTTTACTTGACGGGTCAATAATAATTATTGAATTTTTAAAAGCATTAACTTTTATATCGGAAACATTTTTGTTTTCAACCTTATTGTTTTTTGAACTGAAATGCAAAACAAATCTGTCATCAAATTCACCGCTATTTGTTGTAAATTCATAGTTCGGAGTTTTTGAAAGTTCTGTTAGTTTTTGTTCATACAAATCTTCAAGAATAATTTTATTATAAAAATTATCAATAGAATCTATTGCTATGGAATAGTTACCATCAAATCCTGCATAAAAGCCAAGAGCTATTGAAACATCTTCGGTAATTGGAGGCAAGCCTTGTATTACATAACTTTCATCATCATTTTCAATTAATGAATAAAAAGCAATGTTTTCATTTCCTCTGAGCTTTTCAGCATCATATAACCTATCTCTTGCTATGGTTGCACCTTCTAAAAATCCTATTAAAATATTATTTGAAATATCATGGTCAGTGCTTATCAGGTTCAACCAAATTCTTTGTCTGTTGTCAGTAGGTGGAGTATAAAAAGCTGCTGGATCTGTATGAAGCCTATGATCATTAGTGAAAGTTACAGTTCCTGCAGAACTTGCTTGAATAAAGAAAGCCTGTCCAACTTCAACATACATATTTGGAGTTGTAGTTGAACCACCACCTGTTGCCCCTGCTCCGGTGCCGGCAGTTGCTCCTGTAACATTCCATGTTGCATAATCATCAGTTGTATAGCCTGAAGCATGTCCATGATCATCTGCCCAATAATAGAGTGATCCACTAATATCTGAGTTATCATTAACAAAATCACTGGCATCAATGCGTGAAGGGTAAGGATTACCTATTAAATTATAGCCTGTTCCACTATTTGAAACTGCCACAGTAACATTTCCTGTATTTAATGTTCCTGTATAACTAATAGTCTTGTTTCCATTGTATGCAACATAATAACCTGTACCTGCCGAAAGTGCATCAGCGGAATAAATACGAGACCAAACAGGCGAGCCTCCCGGTACATATTTGTAGGCATTATAATCTCCTATAGTAGCATCAAGTATATCAGCTCCTGTGCCATCACTAATTGGAGGCGAAACATAGTGAACATAGCCTCCACTACCTCCATCAACATATCGTTCTACTTTAACATCGCCTGCTATTTCTCCTTTTGTAATTAATGATCCTGTTCCGGAATTTGACATAGCATTTGAGGCTACTGTAAATGTGCCTTCAACAAACAAGTTGCCATCAACGGTCAGGCTGTTGCCCTCACTTACTTCTGTGCTTACCAATGAGCCTATGAAAAGGTTGTTTACAGTTGTATTATCTGCAATAGAAGATGGGTCGCTACCACCACTCCAATTGTAAATACCTACATTATCGCTTGCAGGAACTGCACCATCGCTCCAGTTTGTAGCAGTGCTCCAACTTGTAGAAGCTGTATTAAGCCAACTGTTAAAAGCTGCTGATGTTACCCAGTCGTCATTTGCCATATTGTAAAGTGTTCCATCATTGCTATTGCCCGAAAAATCCTGTAAAGTTGCCCCGCTTGTATTATCAAAATTATAATATGCCACCAACCCACTTTCTCCTCCCGTGATGCTATTACACATATTTTCACGAATTTGATCAGCGGAACGAGCTGAATTCCATATACGTACTTCATCTAACTTCCCGTTAAAATCATAGCTCCCCAGAGATCCCGTGGTGTCGACCCTTCTACCCATTCGAATAGCATTGGTCGATTTTGTATAGCTAGAAGAGCTGGAATGAATCTGTATTCCGTCTAAATAGCCTGTAATGCTAGTTCCATCACAGGTTACTGCAATGTGATGCCAGCCATTGTCTCCAAAGTTAAAGGTGAATTCATTACTTGAGTTATATCCAAAAATGACACCATAGGAACCGTTAATACAAACAAAATACCAGTCTCCTGGAGTATGTTGCAGTCCTTTATCCAATAATGTATTCCAAGTTTGTGTAGCATCAATTTTAGCCCACATTTCTACTGTAAAATTATCATTGTTTAATGAAGATGATGCAGAAATATCTACATAATCGCTAAATCCGTCAAAATCCAAAGCATTTTTAGGACCAAAGAAAGCTGAAGAAGGAGTCCATTCACTACCGGTCATGTTGGTTAGTGTTCCATCATAATTAGATGATGATTGATCATCGTTGGCATTAGTTAAACTGCTTTCATTAAATTTGT
>JAYEOP010000612.1 GCA_034723125.1 Bacteroidota bacterium
TACAACCTTAAAATTTTTCTTTCATCTTTTGCGAAAGGCAAATAAAGTTTATCTTTGTTTCTTAAAAGAAATGTATTTATAGAACCCCCCCCATAATTTTTATAAATGATTTTAGTTACAGGTGCAACAGGTTTTTTGGGAGCTTATTTCCTTTATTTCTTATCAGAAAAGAAAAAAAATATTAGGGTGTTAAAACGCCAGTCAAGTAACTTTGAGCAAATTGAAATTGCATTTGACATTCTTAATCCTGAAAAACAGTTGTGGAATTCTTTTGATGATTACATTAAAAGTATTGAATTTGTAAATGCTGATATTTTAGATGTAAATGAAATTGAAGATTCTCTTAAAAATGTTGATGAAGTATTTCATCTTGCAGCAGTAGTTTCTTTTTCTAAAAAAAATAATGAACTCATTAATGATGTAAATATTCGTGGAACTTCAATTCTTGTAAATCAATGCATTAAAAACAATATTTCTAAGTTTCATTTTGCAAGTTCAATTGCTTCATTAAATAGAAACAATGAAAATATTATTACTGAGAGTAATGATGTGAACAATAAAAAATTCTCAACTATTTATTCAAAAAGTAAGTATTTAGCAGAGTTGGAAGTATGGAGAGGATATGCAGAAGGGCTGACAGGTGTAATAATAAACCCAGGTGTAATTCTCGGACCGGCAGTTGAAAATCATGAATCAATGAAGGTTTTTAAAACAATTAAAAATGGTTTTTCATTTTATCCAAAAGGAAAAAACGGATATGTTGATGTGCGTGATACTGCCGAATTATTTTTATTGCTTTCTGAAAAATCTGAATTATACAATGAAAGGTATTTGTTGGTTTCCGATAATCATCACTACATTGAAATTTTTAATTGGATGGCAAAATATTTTAATGTGAAAGCACCATCAAAATTGGCAAATATTAATCTCAGTTATATGCTTTCTTACATTGAATCGATAAGAATTTTTTTTACAAGAACCGAAGCTGTAATAACAAAAGACCTTGTAAAACTTGTTAATAGTATTTATATTTATAATAATTCAAAACTTAAGTCAGCAATTAATTATAATTTTAGATCAGTTGAGGAAACAATAAAGGATACTTGTAATTTTGTTGTTGCAAAAAAATATTTTTAAAGTGTAAAAACCAATTTCTGTGGATTTTAAATTGCAATCAAAATACAAAGCTCAAGGAGACCAGCCGGAAGCAATAAAGCAACTTACCGAAGGATTGAATAGGAGTGAAAAGTACCAAACCCTGCTTGGAGTTACAGGTTCGGGGAAAACATTTACTATGGCTCATGTAATTCAAAACATGAATAGGCCTACTTTGATTTTAAGTCATAACAAAACACTTGTTGCTCAGCTTTATGGCGAATTTAAACAATTTTTTCCTGATAATGCTGTGGAATATTTCGTTTCTTACTACGATTATTATCAGCCTGAAGCTTACTTACCTGTAACAAATACATACATTGAAAAAGATTTGAACATTAATGACGAAATTGAAAGATTGCGATTAAAAGCTACATCTTCTTTATTGTCAGGCAGGAGAGATGTTATTGTGGTGGCTTCTGTTTCTTGTATTTATGGAATAGGAAATCCTGAATCATTTAATGATGCAACGATAAAAATAAAAGTTGGTGAAGAAATAAATAGAAAAGAATTTTTGTTCAAACTAATTGACGGTCTTTATGTAAGAACAAATACTGAATTAAATAATGGAACTTTTAGAGTGGCAGGTGATATTATTGAAATATTTCCTTCCTATAGCGAAACGGCAATTCGCCTTAGTTTTTATGATTTGGAGCTCGAAGGCATAGAAACTATTGATCCCGTTTCTTTTAGAAGAATTGATTCTTTTAAAGAATATACAATATTTCCTGCAAATTTATTTGTTACTCCTTCGGATGTTCAGGATTTGGCGATAAATGAAATTAAAACCGATCTTTTAAATCAAAGTAGTGTTTTTGAAAAAGCAGGGAAATATCAGGAAGCAAAAAGATTAAGTGATAGGGTTAATCTTGATATTGAAATGATAAAAGAGTTGGGATATTGTTCCGGTATTGAAAATTATTCAAGGTACTTTGATAGAAGAAAAAAGGGAGAAAGACCATTTTGCCTTTTGGATTATTTTCCTAAGGATTATCTGATGTTTATTGACGAAAGTCATGTAACAATTCCACAGGTAAAAGGTATGCATGGAGGTGATACTTCACGAAAGAGTGTTTTAGTTGACTACGGCTTTAGATTGCCTGCCGCTTTGGATAACAGACCTTTGGAAATAAATGAATTTGAGTTTATGCAAAATCAGGTAATTTATGTGAGTGCAACACCCAGAGATTATGAACTTGAAAAAAGTAATGGTGTAGTGGTTGAACAAGTGGTGCGACCTACAGGGCTTCTTGACCCGAGAATTGAAATAAAACCTTGTCAGAATCAAATTGATGACTTGCTTGATGAAATTGATAAAAGGGTAGAAAAGAATGAGAGGATTTTGGTAACAACCTTAACAAAAAGAATGTCGGAGGAATTGAGCAAATATTTATTGAACTTAAATATAAAAGCAAGGTATCTGCACTCCGAAATTGATACGCTTGAAAGGATAGAAATACTACGTAATCTTCGTTTGGGAAAATTTGATGTTTTGGTGGGAATAAATTTGTTACGCGAGGGTTTAGATTTGCCTGAAGTTTCTCTTGTTGCAATACTTGATGCTGACAAAGAAGGTTTTTTACGATCTGAAACATCTTTGACTCAAACTGCCGGAAGGGCTGCAAGGCATATTAATGGAAAAGTAATTATGTATGCCGATAAAATTACTAAAAGTATGCAAAGGACTATTGATGAGACAAATAGAAGGAGAGAGAAGCAAGTGAAATATAATGTCGAGCATAAGATTACACCAAGAAGTATAGTTAAATCAACTGACAAAATATTTGAACAATCTTCAATTGTTGATTCCAGAAAAAGAGCAAAATCATACTTTGATTATGAGCAAAAGTCAAGTTTGGTTGCAGATCCTGTTATCAAATATATGAGTAAAAAACAAATTGAAAAATCAATAGAGGATACGGAAAAGAAAATGAAGAAAGCGGCTAAAGAACTAAATTTCACCCTTGCAGCACAGCATAGAGATGATTTGTTTGAGTTGAAAAAGCTTCTGGAGAATAAAGTTTAAAAAATAATTTTATTGTTACTACTCAGTAGGTGTAATAGATTGAGACTTAAAGATTTGCCACAGATTCACAGTTTTAAAAACTGTTGATGGTAGTATTCTCTGTAAAAATTCATTAAATCAAGTAAAATCAATCTGTGGCTTCAATTTTTTTTCACCCACACAAATCAACATAGTACCCATTATTTTTTCAAAAACCTTAAAGATGAAGCTTTAAAAGTCAACCAAACGGATTTTCCAATTTCCAATTTTAAATCTTTAAGAGATTCATCTGATACTTTAATTGAAATTTTCACACCTATATCGGCAATTATTTCATAACCGAGTTTTGCAGGAAAAATATCTGTAATTGTTGCACTAAAATTATTTAAAGCTGAGGAACTTAGTTTGCTATTTGATATTAAAATATTTTTATTACTCAAAAAAATGAATCCTTCTTTGTCTTTAATTCCCGAATGAATTTTAAAAGATAATTTTTCGTTTATCTGAGCTAATTTTATCTTTTTATCAGGATGCTCAATGATTTTCACTTTAAAAAAATTTTTTATTCCTGTCAAATTTGCAACAAATTTTGATTTAGGATTTTTGAAAACTTCCTGTGGAGTACCCGATTGAATTATTGTTCCGTTTTGTATGATTGCAATTTTGTGAGCAAGAGTTATTGCTTCTTCGTAATCGTGAGTGATATGAATTATTGTTATTCCTTTTTGATTTATTTTTCGCAACAGTGAGCGTATTTCAAATTTTAGTTGAACATCAAGAGAGGTTAATGGTTCGTCAAGTAAAAGTATTTCTGGGTCAGAGGCTAAGGTTCTTGCCAAAGCAACCCTCTGTAGTTCGCCACCTGAAAGAGTTGCAGGTCTTCTGTTAAGCAATTGAAGAATTTCCATCTCAGAAGCAAGCTCTTTGACTTTATTATTAATTTCAACTTTTGTTAATTTTCTTTTTTTTAGAGGATATGAGATGTTTTCTTTGACAGATAAATGAGGAAAAACAGCATAATCCTGAAAAAGTAATCCGAATTTTCTGTGTTGAATTGTTTCATCTGTAATATCTTTTTCTTGATAAAAAATTTGTCCGCTATCAGCTTTTTTTAATCCTGCAATAATTTCAAGAATAATAGTTTTTCCTGCACCCGACTCACCAAGAAGAACAAAATATTCGTTTTTCTCAACTTTAAAATTTAATTTTTTAAGTGAGAAATCTTTAAATTTCTTTGATATATTTTTTAATTCAAGCACTTTTTTCTTTTGATAACAATCTTAAAACAATAAAAACAATTAGAGATACACAAATGAAAATTACCGCAACAGGCTGGGCATATTTTAACCCGAAAGCTCCAAAGCGTTCCCAAATTAGAACAGGGGTTACCATTGGATGATAGGCAACAATTACCACAGCACCGAATTCGCTCATCCCTCTTGCAAACATTAATATTAATCCTGAAACAATATTCCGCCAAGCCAATGGTAGAGAGATTGTAAAAAATACTCTTGTAGGAGATGCACCAAGATTTAAAGCCGCATTTTCAAGTTTATCAGGGACAGAAAGAAAACCGTCTCTTGCGGCATTGAGCAAAAATGGAATACTTACAAAAGCCATTGCCAAAGCTATTCCTACAGGATGACCGACAAAACTAATCCCAAAATTATCAGCAATTTTACCAACTGTAGAATCTCTTGAAATAAATCCTAAAATTGCAATGCCTGCTGCGGAATGTGGAATTACTACAGGTAAATTAATTATTCCGAGAACAAGTTTTTTTAAATAAAAATCTTTTTTAGCAAGCAGGTAAGCAAGTGGAATACTGCCTATTGCAAAAAATAAAGTGGCAAACATAGAAGTTCCAAGAGTAAGCCAAATACTTTTTTGTACTTCATTTTCTTTGGCAGTTTCCAAAATTCCCGAAGGAGAAGATGATAAAAACATACCAAAAAGAGGAGCAATAATAAATAATAAAACCAGCCCTCCTAAAATTGCGAATATTGTATTTCTTAATTGAATTTTTTGCACAGGCAAAAGTAAATATTTCTTTTTGAAGAAATAAGTTTTTTATTATCAGTTCCTTATTACTTGGTTAAATTATTCAATTATTATTAAGTATATTTATTAGCATTGGTATTTCACTAGGGTTATATACTTTTTCAGTAGTGCATGATGAATACAGTAAAGAAAAAAATATTAAAAGCAGGAAAATAAATTTCCTGCTTTGTTGATAAATTGTCTTGTTTATCATGATATATAATTTAGTTTATTGTGATTTCTAATTATCATCAAATATACAAATATTATTCTTAAGAAACCAAATTAGCATTTTAGTAATTATAATAAAATGAGTTATATATTTTTCTTAGCATCTAAAAATAATATTTAGGCTATTCTTTTACATACTTTTTAAACTCCTTCGGCACATTTTGATAAGTGTTTGTTGTAGCTGGAACAACAGAAGGTTGCCCCATTTCTTCCATAATTTTCATTCCTTTTTCTTTTGAAAGTAGGAAATCTAAAAAGGCATTTGCTGTAACTTTGTTTGGAGCATTTTCTAAAATTGTTAGTCCATAAACCATTGGTTTGCCTTGCATCTTTATTTTTTCTCCGGGTTTTTTACCAACTATCTCAACATCCACAGTGCTGTAATATTTTGCCAATTCAGAGGATTTTAAATTTATAGAATCGGGAAGGGTTATAAAGTTTAAGCTATGTTGTTTGGCAACCGAACGATAAATAAAAATGTAGTCAATATTATTTGTTTCAAGAAGCGAAATCAGGTCTGTTTCTTTGGGTCTAATAAAATTATTATCTTTAGCTAAAAAATTAGCAAGCATTTTCTTGTTGTAAAATTTTTCTGCAAGTTTTATTGTTAATAATGAACGGTAGCCACATGGGTCGCTGTTGGGGTCCGACCTTCCGTAAATAACATCATCTTTTAACAAAACATCAAAGCAGTTATTTCCATTTATTGAGTCGGCAAATGTTGACTTGTTGGTAAATGCAATACACATTTCGTTGCTGGCAAATTTTATGTTCCATGAGCTATAATCGGGAATAAGAAATTTGTCGATCACTGCATAATCAGCTGAAGCCATTATGTCGCAATCTCTTTTAAGATCGGTTATTTTTCTTGCACAAGTTACACTTCCTGCAGCTTCAAGAAGTACATCTACATCAGGATATTCTTTTTCAAATTCTTCTTTTATTAGTTTAAAAGGCACAGCCAAACTTCCTGCATGAAAAATAATAAGCTTACCTGAAATTTCGGACTTTTCTTCTTCTTCTTCTTCTTTGGGATTGTTACATCCGTAAAATGTAATTGATAAAATAATTATTGTAAGAAATATTTTTGTGATGCTTAATTGAGAAACTTTTTTCATATTGATTTTGATAATTTATTTTTAAAAGAGTAAACAAAAATTAAAGTACGAATGTAATTATTTGTTTTATTAGTGAGTGGTTTTTCTTAAAAAAAATGAGTGCTTCGGCTTCGCTCAGCACAGGTGCTTGTTATTATTATGTGAGAGATGAGAGATGAGAGATGAGAGATGAGAGATGAGAGATGAGAGATGAGAGATGAGAGAGGAGAGATGAGAGATGAGAGATGATGGGTATTGAGAACCTAATAACCAAATAGTTATC
>JAYEOP010000613.1 GCA_034723125.1 Bacteroidota bacterium
AAAACTGTTGCATAATTCTAAGATTTTTATCAATTTTGAAGTTTTTTAAAAAATAACCAAAGATTACTTAATAATTTATCGTCTATAAAAATGAACAACAACAATGATTTTTAAGCTAACAAAAATTATAAATGGTTGTAAAAATCAGAATCTTAAAAGTCAGGAAAAGTTGTACAAACATTTTTTTGGAAAGATGATGAATATAAGTCTTAGATATACCGGCAATTACCATGATGCATCAGAGGTTGTAAATTCAGGATTTTTTAAAGTTTTTAACAAGATTGATTCATTCCAACAAAAAGGTTCTTTTGAAAATTGGATAAAAAGAATAATGATAAACACCGCCCTTGACCATATTAAATCTGACAAAACAGCAAAAGAATTACAGTTGAATATTGATGAAAATGAATTTTTGATAGAAAATGAAACCTTAGAAAATATTGATGAAAAAGAAATTATTTCATTTATCCAACAACTTCCACCAACGAGTAGAGCAGTATTTAACCTTTACGTAATTGAAGGATATAAACATAGTGAAATTGCAAAGAAGTTAGACATGAGCGAAGGAACATCTCATTGGCATCTTTCAAATGCGAGAAAATTATTGAAACAAAAAATTGAAAATACAAAAAAATAATTCTTAATAAATGGCTGATAATAAAAAACATATTGATGATTTTATCAAATCAAAGATGAATAATTATCAACCCTCATTTTCTCCTTCACATTGGGATAAAATGAAAACTTCATTATCAGGAAACAGTGTTAGTAAATTAGTATTCTTAAAGTCAAAAGCATTTAAGAAAATCTCTTATGTGGCTGCTTCAATATTGATTTTAGCTTTTACTTATTTTATTTTATTCAATCAAAACAACAGCAAAGAAGAAGTTGCAAAAGAAAAAATTTCGCAAACAAAAGAAGTAAAAACAAGAAAAAGAATAGCACAAAGCTCAAAAACATCATTAGAAAAAAAGGAAATACAATTATCAAAAAACAACATTTCAAAAGTTAAAAAAGCAAAGAATAAAAGCACAAATAAAAAATCAGATAATTTCAATTCCATAGTATTAAAAACAAAAAAAGCAAGTTCACAACAAAAATTTGACAATAAATTCGTCAATCAAACTAAAGAAACTCCAATTCCACAATTCACAAAAATATCTACCTTAGCTATGGATATTGTTTTGCAAAGAGCAATGATATTTTCTTTTTTAAATGAAACAAAAGATTCAACAAAACTTTCGCAAGTACATGTAGTTATCCCTACGCCACGGTCAAAGAAAAAGAAAAACATTTCATTATCTTTTGGTTTAGCGAATGATTATTTTGACCTCGCAAGTAACATATCTTATGAGGGCTATCTTTATCAAAATAAAAATAAAAGCTATATATCTCCCGGATTTTTTGTTACATTCAGAACAAATAAAAAAATCAATTTTAAAAGCGGATTTTCATATACCAATAAAAAATACAAAATTGATTACAATAATATTTCCACACCTTTATCCCCATTAAAGCCTACTTTTTCTGATATTGATTTAAAATATTTTGAAGTCCCAATTCTTTTAACCTACAAATACTTTAGTTCTGAGAATATTAATCTGACAATTTCATCTGGAATTGTTTCAAGTTTTTTAGTTATGCACAGCAACCAAACACTTTATTTTGATAATTCTTCAAGCAAAGAACCATTTTCAAATTACAAAAATATCAGAATAAATCCAACACTTAGCACTGACATCAACTACCTATTATTTAATGACTTAAGCATAGTGTTTTCACCAACAATACGATTGAATACAAGTGGTGGACTGATAGAAGGAAATACAAAAGAACACGACATTTTTGAATTAAAAAAAATATTAACTGGCATTTATGTTGGTATTAACTATAAATTTTAAATATCTTTGACCATGAAAAAACTCTTACTATTTAGTGTTATACTAACATTTTTAATAGAAGCAAGGGCACAAGATCCCCAATTCACGCAATTTTATGCAAATCCAATTTATTTAAATCCAGCTTTTGCAGGTACATCAGGAGGTCCCAGATTTGCAATGAACTACAGAAACCAATGGCCAAGTATTGGAGCTTCTTTTGTTACTTACACAGCTTCCTATGACCAACATTTTGATGTAATAGGTGGTGGTATTGGTTTTCAAGCCCTTTACGACCAAGCAGGTGATGGAGAATTATCCACAACAAAAGCAAATTTCATGTACTCATATCATTTGCGTGTAAGCAAAAAATTTTCAATAAAAGCAGGATTACAAGCATCAATAACTAAAAAGAGTTTAGATTTTAATAAATTACTTTGGAGAGATCAAATTGACAACCGCTTAGGTTTTATTTATAACACTCAAGAACCACTTCCTAATACAAATGGAAAAACAGAAATTGAACCTTTCACTGATTTTTCAGCAGGTATTTTAGGATTTACAAAGAAGTTCTATGCAGGCTTTGCAGTTCACCATATTAACGAACCCGAACAATCATTTTTAGGAAACCCAGGCAGTACCCTTCCTATGAAAATGACAGGACACATAGGAATGTTGATTCCAATGGACAAAGAAAGAGAACATAAATCATTTTTCTCACCAAATATTTTATACCAAAAGCAAGATCACTTTATGCAATTAAATGTAGGTGCATACTATATAAATAAGTTTTTTATAACAGGGGTTTGGTATCGTCAAACATCCGTTAACAGTGATGCAGTCATGGCACTTATAGGCGTAAAGAAAGATCAGCTAAAATTCGGATATAGTTATGATATTACAATTTCTGATGTCAATAAAGCTTCATTAGGAAGTCATGAAATTTCATTAATTGTAGAAATGAAAGTTTATAAAAGACCTCCTCCTAAGCATTGGCAAAGATTAGATTGTCCTGATTTTTAATTTTGTTTTTGATTTGGAAATAACGTTCTAAAAGTTGTAACTTGCATAAGTTCATTAAAAAATTAAAAAAAATGAAAAGATTAGTCGTTTTAATATTTATATTTATCAGTCTGGGATTAAAAGCTCAAGATCCTGAATTCACACAATTTTATGCAAATCCACTTTACTTGAATCCTGCATTTGCAGGAACAGCTCAAGGTCCACGATTGATAATGAACTATAGAAATCAATGGCCATCACTACAGTCATCTTTTGTAACTTATGCCGCATCATGGGATCAACATTTTGATAAGCTTGCAGGAGGAATTGGAGCACAAGTAATGTATGACCGTGCAGGAGATGGAGAACTTTCTACATATCAAGGAAGCTTTATTTACTCTTATCACCTTAATCTTTCACCAAAATTTTCTATCAAAGCAGGATTGCAGACAAGTATCCAACAAAAAACCATAGATTTTAGTAAACTTATTTTTGGCGATATGATTCATCCTCGCCAAGGAGTTGTCCGCGAAACTCAGGAAAACCTTCCTGCTCCCGGATTTTATAAAATGAATCCATTTCTTGATTTCTCTGCAGGAATTATGGCTTTTACAAAACGATTTTATGCAGGAGCTGCAGTACATCATATTAACAAACCTAAACAAAGTTTTTTAGATGATCCTTCATCAATACTTAACAGAAAATATACTTCCCACATTGGAATGATGATTCCTCTTGAGAATTCACGATTTCCTACTAAATTTTTCTCTCCAAACATTCTTTTTCAAATGCAGGATAATTTTATGCAATTCAATGTAGGAGCATATTTTATTAAAGATTATTTTATTAGTGGAATTTGGTTTCGTCAAACATCTGCTAATTTTGATGCAGTAATGGCGTTGATTGGAATTAAAAAAGACCCTGTTAAAATTGGATACAGCTATGACATCACTTTTTCAGAAGCTCGTTTTGGAGCACGTGGCAGTCATGAAATTTCTCTAATATTTGAATTAGATTCTCGCGATAGAGTTCCTTCTACAAAATGGAGAAAAATGCAATGTCCCGATTTTTAGTATCGTATTTCTAATATTCGTGTCCTTTTTGTAAAAAATATATAAAGAACAAAAACTGACATATATTCACAGATTTCAAACTGCCTTTGGTAGTTTGCGTTGTAAAAATTTATTAGAGTAAATTCATTTTAATCTGTGAATCTGTGGCAGTTATTCTATTCCAGTTTATCCGGGTTAGGACAGTAGCAGTATAATGCAAAAACTCACGATTAATCTCAAACACAGCAAAATGTAGAGAACACAAAAAATAAAAAACCCCGCCAAAAAGAAAATGACGAGGTTTATTCATAATGAAAAATAATATTTTTTTATACTATCTCTAAAAGCAACTGTTCCCTCGTAACCTTGTCATCTAAACTTACGTGTATCTCTTTAACCTTCCCACTAACTTTGGAAGTTATTATATTGTCCATTTTCATTGCTTCAAGAATAAAAAGTTTTTGACCATTTTTTACATCCTTCCCTTCTTTTACATAAATCTTTTTTATAGTACCGGGAATAAATGCAGTTACTTTTTTATCATCTTTTGGCTTATATATTTCCCTTTCTCTAAACTTCTTTGTCAATAGAGTTTTATATTTTGCCGTATGTATCTTAAAAGTAGTATATTTTACTTCTTTAGCATCTTGTTTTGCCATAATTTATATTTTAAAACGGTGGAATTCCATGTTTTCTCTCAGGTACTTCTACTGATTTATTAGTAGAAATTTCTAAAGCATGAATTAAAAATTTTCTTGTTTCATCAGGTTCTATTACCGCATCAATATATCCATAAGCAGCAGCAACATAAGGATTCGCAAACTTTTTAATATATTCCTTAACTTTTTGCTGTCTGAATTTTTCAGGATCATCAGCCTCTTGAATCTCCTTTCTAAAGATAATATTTGCTGCACCCTCAGGACCCATAACTGCAATTTCGGCAGTAGGCCATGCAAACACAAAGTCAGCTTTTAAATGATTAGAACACATAGCGATGTATCCTCCACCATAAGCTTTTCGAGTTATTACTGTGATTTTTGGAATCGTTGCTTCTGAATATGCATACAATACTTTGGCTCCATGCCTGATAACACCTGCATGCTCCTGATCAACACCAGGCAAATATCCAGGTAAATCAACAAGTGTTACTAAAGGAATATTAAATGCATCACAATACCTAATAAACCTCGCTGCTTTATCGGAAGAATCGACATCAAGAACACCTGCTAAAACAAGTGGTTGATTAGCTACAAAGCCAACAGTTTCACCATTTAATCTTGCAAATCCTATAACAATATTCTGAGCAAATAACTCCATCACTTCCAGAAAATCAGAATCATCACATACTGCTCTAATAATATCCCTTACATCATAAGGCTGTTTTTTGTTTGTAGGAAAAACATTCTGAATTTTATATTGCCTTGTTTTGGGAGATTTTTTTACAAATGGTTCTGCTTTTTTAGTATTGTTCCAAGGAATAAAACTAGTCAATCTTTTAACTTGCTCAAAACATTCCATTTCACTCTCAGCAAAAAAATGTGCATTCCCTGTTTTTTCTGCATGTACCCTTGCCCCTCCAAGTTCTTCCATTGAAATTTCTTCCCCAAGAACAGTTTTTATTACTGCAGGTCCTGTGATAAACATTTTTGAAATATTTTCCACAACAAATACAAAGTCAGTTAAAGCAGGTGAGTAAACAGCCCCTCCTGCACATGGTCCGAGTATTACAGTGATTTGAGGAATTACTCCTGAAGCACGTGTGTTTCTATAAAATATTTCACCATAACCGGCAAGTGAGTTAACACCTTCCTGAATACGGGCACCTCCAGAATCGTTAATTCCAATCAAAGGTACTTTTAATCTCATAGCATGATCCATGATTTTGGTAATCTTTTTTGCATGCATATTTCCCAAAGAACCTCCTGCTACGGTAAAGTCCTGAGCATAAATGCAAATCGGATATCCATAAATTGTTCCGGTTCCTGTAATCACACCATCACCAGGCAATTCTTTTTTATCCATATCAAAATCGGTCCCAACATGTTTTACAAACATATCATACTCATGAAATGAGTTAGGATCTAACAGAGCGACAATACGTTCTCGTGCTGTCAATTTTCCACCGGCTTTCTGTTTCTCAATTGCTTTATCTCCACCA
This sequence comes from Bacteroidota bacterium, assembly GCA_034723125.1. Taxonomy (NCBI): domain Bacteria; kingdom Pseudomonadati; phylum Bacteroidota; species Bacteroidota bacterium. The sequence continues at coordinate 6,090 of JAYEOP010000613.1, forward strand.
CCTTTAGAAACTCCTTGTATCCTCTTTTTTAATTCTATTGTTGTTGATCTTATAGACATATTATTACAATTTTGGTTAAAATCTTTTCAATTACAGCTTTTTAAATTTTTGCAACTATACAAATTTAATACTTAGCAAAAATACTAATATGGAAAAATAATACAAATCATCCACCTTTTTTTTCTATTTTGATGTTATTCTGCATATTAGAAAACAATTAATATGTTTTTAGATTTCAAAGATAGTCTATTTTATTCCAAATTAAGAATCTTATTTACTTTTTTGAATTGAGTTTTACTCTCTCATCCTTGTAATTATATCAAAAACAAGCAGTTATACCAATGTGAAAGCAAAATTACCGATATAAATTATTTCTATTTCCCTTTTTCTTTGTTACTCAAGTTTCGCATAATAATTCTGTGTGCTAACATATACTTCGACTGGTCATAATTTGAGCTTTGGCGCTATGTTTAACATATTGATTATTATCCGTTTACACGATATAGCAAAACACAGCTTATGACCGCTCAGCATAGATTTATTATCTGACTGTTATATTCTGTATTTTTTCTTAGTGCAACTTTGTGACTTGGTGTCTTTGTGGCAAGATATTGATAATTAGCCACGAATATTCTAAGACACTAAGAATCACAAAGTATGAAACAATTCATTATGGAATTATTATACTATTGATTTTCTTTATGTTATCACAACT
>JAYEOP010000614.1 GCA_034723125.1 Bacteroidota bacterium
TGTTCCCAAAGGGTTTTCAGAGTTTTTCATATACTTCTTCAAAACTTTTTACATTATCCCGATAGTGTTTCAAATTTTTTCATTGTCTATAAAAAACTCTGGAAATCTTAATGCGAATGTATTTAAAAAACCTCCCATAAGATAAAAATAATTTTAATTCTTAAATTAAAAGATTTTTTGTAATCTTTGTTTATTATTTCACAACATTAAAATTAAAAATAGATTCTTTTAAATAAATTATTAATTGATTATGGAATACGAAACAGTAAAAATTGAAATTAAAGACAATATTGCCGTACTATCATTAAATCGGCCAAAAGCTATGAATGCATTAAATTCAAAAGTTTTTGAAGAGATTGATGATGTAGTCAAAACAGTAGAAGACAATACTGATGTAAAAGTACTAATTATCACAGGAGAAGGAAAAGCCTTTGTAGCAGGTGCTGATATTGCTGAAATGGCAGATATGTCGTCTGAAGCCGGTAGTTCTTTTTCTCAAACAGGACAAAGTACTTTCAAAAGTTTTGAGAACCTTGAGATACCTGTAATTGCAGCTATAAACGGATATGCTCTTGGTGGTGGATTAGAATTAGCAATGGGATGCGATTTTAGAATAGCAAATACTTTTGCAAAATTCGGACAACCTGAAGTTGGTCTTGGATTAATTCCCGGATATGCTGGTACTGCTCGTCTTCCTCGATTAGTTGGTCTTGGTAATGCTCTTTACTTATTAATGACAGCAGATGTGATTTCCGCAGATGAAGCATTAAGAATGGGTCTTGTTCAAAAAGTAGTTGAACCCGAAAACTTAATAGATGAAGCCATAAAAATTGCAAAAAGAATTGCATCTAAAGGACCCTTGGCAATAAAAAAAGTGAAATATGTAACAAGAAATGCTATGAATACTGATTTTAAAAATGCATGTACTGTTGAATCTCAGGAATTTGGTTCACTCTTTGGAAAAGGCAGTGAAGGAGAACTGGGCATGAAAGCATTTCTTAACAAAGAAAAACCTGATTGGAAATAATAACATTATATAAATAAAAATAATTTAATGTATAACTTGTCTGTTAAATCAGGCTATAAAAATAATTAAAATATATGAATTACACAAAACAACTACAAAACGTATCTGTACTAGGTGCTGCGGGAAAAATGGGTAGCGGAATACTACTGCTCACAGCAATGGAAATGGCAGATCTTAGTTTAAAACCCGAAAACAAAGACAAAGTTTTTGTTATTAACGCTATTGACGTTTCGGATGAAGGCTTAAATGGTCTTATGCAGTTTTTAAAAACTCAAATTTTAAAAGCAGCAGAAAAAAAGACAATTTTATTGAGAAAATTTTATGCAGATAGAAAAGACCTCATTGAAAATGAACATATCATAAACCAATATGTTTTTGATGTAATGGGTATCATTCGCCCTACAACATTGATTGAATCTGCGTATAAATCAAAAATAATATTTGAAGCAATTATTGAAAATCCTGAAGTAAAGAAAAAATTGTATTCTCAAATTAATGAAAACAATGATAATTCACCATGGTTTTTTACTAACACATCATCTATTCCAATTACAAAATTAGATAATGATTCTAATTTAGATGGAAGAATTCTCGGTGTTCATTTTTACAACCCTCCTGCTGTTCAAAAACTTGTGGAAGTAATTAGAGGAGATAATACCAAAGATGAACTTAATGAATTTGCATTAGCTTTTATCAAAAGTCTTAGAAAAAAAGCTGTTCCTTCAAATGATTTTGCAGGTTTTATTGGCAATGGACATTTTATGAGAGATGCTATACATGGAATAAATGAAGCTGAAAAACTCGCTAAGGAAATGCCTCTTGTAGAAGCTATTTACATGATGAATAAAGTAAGTCAAGATTACCTTGTACGTCCAATGGGAATTTACCAACTAATTGATTATGTTGGAGTAGAAGTATGTTCATATATTATGAGCGTTATGAATCCTCATGTAACGGATGAAGATATTCATAGTAATCTTCTTGATAAAATGGTAGAGCTTAATGTTTACGGTGGACAATTTTCTTCAGGAGCACAAAAAGACGGATTCCTAAAATATGAAAAAGGACAACCTTCTGCCATTTATGACATTGACAAAAAGGATTATGTTCCTATTTCTAATTTCCAAGAAAAATGTGATAAGAAATTAGGAGAACTACCTAAATCTTTTTCACCATGGAAAGCTGTTAATTTTAGTCCTTCAAAAGCTGAACATCTTGATAATTATTTCAATGAGATAAACAGCATGGATACTTTAGGTGCAAAATTGGCAAAAGATTACAATGCAAAATCAAATAAAATAGGAAAAAAACTCGTAACCGACAAAGTTGCATTTAATGAAAAAGATGTAAATACTGTTATGCTTACAGGTTTCTTTCATGCTTATGGACCAATAAACGATTATTTAAAATAGGAGGAATAAAATGACAAAACTAAAACGAAAAATATATATTGTAGCAGGAAATAACACAATTTCATTAGGAACAGGAAGAAAAGAATTTCATCCCAAAAAGCCTCGACCCGGTTTAGAACATTATCTTAAAGAAGCGGGACAAGCTACTTTAAAAGATATTGGTGGTGCTGAGCATGTTGATGAAATAGTAGTAGGCAATTTCATGGCTCCACGATTTAATAACCAAGGACACCTTGGTGCTTTTGCAGCTCATATTGATGAAAAACTAAAATACAAAGCAAGTATAAGTGTTGAAGGTGCATGTGCCTCAGGTGGATTAGCTCTTACAACAGCAATTAAATCAATCCTTGCCGAAACTGCCGAAGTAGTTCTTACTCTTGGTATTGAAGTACAAAACACAGTAAAAGCAATTTATGGTGCTGATGTTTTGGCTGGTGCAGGATGGTATCAAAACCGTAAAAACGGACATGCATATTTTTTTCCGGGAGAATTTAGCGATCGTGCAGGTGCATATTACGAAAAATATGGTTATGATTATACAAGAAAAGGAATGGCAACATGGTTTAAGAATGCAATTGAAAATGCACGCCTCTGCCCTACTGCTCAAGAGTATCACAACAATGTAGAAGATTTAATGGCTCTCGGTATGTCAAAACCATTTCCAAAGGCTTTTACCGATCATCTTAATGTTTTTGATTGCTCAAAAGTTTCTGACGGTTGCTCGGCTGTTGCAATTGTTTCAGAAGAAGGTCTTAAAAGAATTGGTATTCCTAAAAGTGAAGCAGTAGAAGTTATAGCTTTTGCTCAAGTAGTTGACGATTTAACAAAAGACCCTGAAGATTTTACAGAAATGAAAGCTACTGCAGAAGCAGCAAAACAAGCAATGGGAGATGCTGGAATTACTAAAGAAGACCTTGCAACAGTTGAAACACACGATTGTTTTACTATTGCAGGATTATTAGCAACTGAAGCCATTGGTTTTGCCGAAAAAGGCAAAGGTGCAGAATTTATTACAGAAGGTAACACAGCAAGAAATGGAAAAATTCCTTTTAATACAACAGGCGGACTCATAGGCTGGGGACATCCAACAGGTGCCACAGGAGTTCATCAATCTGTAACAATGTTGGAGCAACTTACTGGGAAAGCAGGTGAAGCTCAAATTGATATACCAAAAGACAGACCTTATGGCTTATCAATCAATATGGGTGGAAACGACAAAACTGTTGTTTCTTTAGTCTATAAAGCAGCGGAGTAAACTTAACAGCTATAACTCAAAGGCTAAAGCGGAAAGTAATTCATACTAAATGGAACTTTCTTTTTAACTTTAGCCTTTTTCTTATTTCAGATAAAAGACTTAAACTTATTCTACCTCTCTACTTCTCATATTGACATTTCTTTTACACAAAAAATAAGCATGAACAAAATCACAAAATTATTTAAAATAAAATACCCGATAATTCAAGGTGGGATGATTTGGTGTAGTGGTTGGGAACTTGCTTCTGCGGTTAGTAATGCAGGAGGACTTGGATTAATTGGTTCAGGTTCAATGCAACCCGAAATTTTAAAACTACACATTCAAAAATGCAAAAATGCAACTGACAAAGTCTTTGGAGTTAATCTACCCCTGCTCTATCCACAAACCGAAGAACATATTAAAATTATTATTGATGAGAAAATAAAAATTGTTTTTACTTCGGCAGGTAATCCTAAAAAGTGGACAAGCTACTTGCAAGAACATGGTATTACTGTAGTTCATGTAATTTCAAATGTTAAATTTGCAAAAAAATGTGAAGAAGCAGGAGTTGACGCAATTGTAGCCGAAGGATTTGAAGCCGGTGGACACAACGGTTTTGAAGAAACCACAACAATGACATTAATACCTCAAATAAGAGAAGCTGTTAAACTTCCTTTGATAGCCGCAGGAGGAATTGCAACAGGCAAAGGAATGCTTGCTGCTTTTGCTCTAGGTGCTGATGCTGTTCAAATCGGAACTCGTTTTGTTGTATCAGAAGAATCATCAGCTCATCCCAATTTTAAAAAATCTGTTTTAGAAACTACTGATGGCTCAACAAAACTTACATTAAAACAATTAGTAGCAGTACGGTTAATTAAAAATCAATTCTTTAATCAAGTTGAAGAACTTGAAAACAAAGGAGCAACAAAAGAAGAAATAAGTAAATTACTAGGTAGGACAAGAGCCAAACTTGGAATGTTTGAAGGCGACTTAAACGAAGGTGAACTCGAAATTGGACAAGTTTCAGGATTAATAAATGAAATAAAATCTGTCGATAAAATAATTGAAGATATAATGAATGAATTTGAAACAAGCAAAATCAGTTTAAACAAACTGTCTTTTTAAGCTAATTAATAATGCCTTTTATTTTTATAAATAATAATAAAATTAATTACCATTTTATTAATAAAGATTACATTAGTGAGAACTCCCCTATTTTATTATTTTTACATGAAGGACTAGGAAGCATTGAACAATGGAATGATTTCCCTGCTCTTTTAAGCAAACAAACAAAACTCCCTGCATTACTTTATGACAGATATGGTCATGGAAAATCAGAAAAATTAAAAGAAAAAAGAAAAGTAGATTATTTACACACTGAAGCATTTGAATATTTACCAATGCTTCTAAAAAAGTTGAAAATAAATAACAAATTAATCTTATTCGGACATAGCGATGGTGGAAGTATAGCACTTTTATTCGCATCAAAATTTAAAAATAAAACAGCAGGAATTATTACTGAAGCCGCACATGTATTTGTGGAAGAAATTACTCTTAAAGGCATTGAAGAAGCAAAAAAAAAATTTGAGATAATAAAATTATTAATTGAAAAATATCATGGACAGAATACGGAACCAATGTTTTATAACTGGGCAGACAGATGGTTATCAAATGATTTTAGAAATTGGAACATTGAAAATGATTTAAAAAAAATCACTTGTCCAGCACTTGCTATTCAGGGTAAAAAAGATAAATACGGAACAAAAAAGCAAGTTGAATCAATAGTAAATAACATAAACAAAAACGCAAAAGCATTACTAATACCCAACTGTGGTCACAATCCTCATTTGGAAAAACAGGAATATGTTTTGAAAAAAACACTTAGATTTATTGAAGATAAAGTAAGTTGGTAAGTTACGGAGGGTAATACAAGTCCACAGTCCAAAGTCAAATTCCGAATAAACAAAAAGAAGTACTTAGAGTACTTAGAGTGCCTAAAGTACTTAGAGTTATGTGTTACGAATAAACAAATTACGAGTCCGCAGTCGGCAGTCTCCAGTCGGCAGTAAAAAACAGTCCACAGTCAAATTTCAAATAAACAAGAAGAAGTACTTAGAGTACTTAAAGTGCCTAAAGTACTTAGAGTTATGTGTTACGAATAAACAAATTACCAGTCCCCAGTCGGCAGTAAAAAACAGTCCTCAGTCGGCAGTAGGCAGTCTCCAGCCAGCAGTCAAATTCCAAATAAACAAATCAACAAATAAACAAATCAACAGATAAACAAATAAACAATTCTTACAATAACAACCCATAAAATCATCATTGTGAGGGAGGTACGACCGCGACAATCTCGGGCTTTTTAGCAGAGGTAGTAAAAAACAGTCCTCAGTCAGCAGTAGGCAGTCTCCAGCCAGCAGTCAAATTCCAAATAAACAAATCACCAAATAAACAAATAAACAATTCTTTCATCAGATTGCTTCAGTCATACTTCCTTCGCAATGACGGTATGGTGGAGCTTTCAATTAAAGAAGTCGGCAGTCTTCAGTCGGCAGTAAAAAACAGTCTCCAGTCAGCAGTTCGCAGTCAAATTCCAAATAAACAAATCAACAGATAAACAAATAAACAATTCTTACAACAACAACCCATAAAGTCGTCATTGTGAGGGAGTGTTCTGACAAAAACAATGTGATAATTTTACTACAAATATAAGTTGTCAGAATACGACCGCGACAATCTCGGGCTTTTTAGCAGAGGTAGTAAAAAAAGCATCCTACTCTTATTCATCAGATTGCTTCAGTCATACTTCCTTCGCAATGACGGTATCTTGGTGCTTTCAAATAAAAAAGTCGGCAGTCCACAGTCGGCAGTCAAATTCCAAATAAACAATTCTTCTTAGCGTTCTTTGCTTGCCCCATAAGGAAGAATGACTGTATCGGGGCGTCTTTGCGAGAAATTACTCCTACTCATCAGATTGCCACAGTCGTTCCTCCTTCGCAATGACGGTATGGTGGAGTTTTTTTATAAAGGAGTCAACAGTATCTTGCATCCTCAAACAAATAAACAAATCACCGAATAAACAACTTAATGACA
>JAYEOP010000615.1 GCA_034723125.1 Bacteroidota bacterium
ATAAGGACATTTCTGCTTTGCTCAAAAATAATTTGCTTTTTTTAGTTTGCGTTTTTCGAATTGCTTCTTCCAGTGATATTGTAAAAATATATGACTGTCTTCTGTCTTTTCCTTGTATAGGGAGGTTCTATAAATTTCATAGTATAAAAATAGAAATTATTCCTTTGGTGGTAAAATATCTTTATCTACAAATTGTTGATTTTTTTAGACAGTCTGACGGTGGCAATATGAAATGTTGGGCATTTTGAAACACCAATCTTTCAATTTACTACGATGGTTATTTAATGTTAAAATACTCATATTTAGTGCTATTTGCCCAATTTATTATATTGCGTGTTACCGGCTGGGCTTTCAACATTTCTTAAATAATATTTGTTCTTTTTATATATTTAACCATTTTCTAAAATCACTTATTCTATTAAAACTAACAATTGTTTCTATATTAGATTTTGGTTCTAATTCAATTTTAATTCTACTTTTTGATAATGAATACATATTTTCAATAGAAGATATATTTACTATAAACTGACGGTTAATTCTAAAAAATTCTTTTGGATTAATAATATTTTCTAATTTATCCAGAGAATAATCAAGAGGGTAGTTTTTGTTATTCGTTGTGCAAAGAAAAACATTTTCGTTATTAATATAAAAATAAGCTATATCACTAACTCTTATGCTTTTTATTTTTTGTGCATAGCGAACAATAAACCTTTCCTTATATTCAATTTTATTTGCAAAAGATTTAATTAATAAAGAGTAATCAATCTCATTTATTATTTGAATTTGATTTAATTCTTTGAATTTTTTCAAGCTTTTTTCTAATTCTTGAATTTCAATTGGTTTTAATAAATAATCTATACTATTAACCTTGAAAGCTTTAATTGCATATTGGTCGTAGGCGGTAGTGAAAATAATGGGTGTTTTAACTTCTATTTGTTCAAAAATTTTAAAACAAAGTCCATCAGCAAGATGAATATCAAGAAATATTAAATCAACAGTATTGTTGCTTAACCATTTAACCGTTTCTTCAATACTATCAATTTTGCATTGAATATTAATGTTTTTATCAATTTCATGTAGCATTTTTTCCAGATTATTAGCTGCAATTTTTTCGTCTTCTATAATAACAATATTCATATTTCTACAATTATATATTTTTAAAGTTAAGCATTTTTTTCTTTTTTTATTGAATAATAATTGTTTTAGAACTTATAGTATAGACACCAAAATATCCCATTGCACCATTGCTTATATTTGATAAAGGATTGGCAGGTGTAGAACCTCCGGACATAAAACCAGGTCCACTGCTATTTTCTATAAGTGTATTATAATAATCGTAGGTATCTTTGTTTAACGACAATAATTCAACAGTAATAGTATCATTTATTTGAAATGTTTTCATTCTTAATGGCATTTGAGCCATATTTCCATCAAATACTTTATCATCACTTAAAACAAAATCGCTACTACTATTTAGCAAAACACCATTTTCATAGGTTTTTAAACGATAATAATTGTTTATTCCTGCCGGATCAGTAAAATGACATTTGACCATATAGCCTTCATCAAAACGAGGTGTAGCTTCAAAAAATTCGGTGCTCAATGTGTCGATATTCACTTTTACAGGCATTTCGGATATTGCTGAATATTCAATATCTTCAACCTCAACGGAAAGGCTGTAAACAATTCCGGGGGTTCCTTGTAAATTAGCGGTTTGGTAAATACCCGGGTTTACTTCCGTTAAGGTTTCTGAATTTCCCAGATTATCGCTTATTATTACATTTGCATAAGAAACTGTTGGATAAATACCGGGGTCAAAGTAGTCGCCTGTTTTTGTAAGTTTTACTGTTTGTTGAACGGTTTGATCAGTTATTACTGCTTCAATAACAAGTTTTGGTTCAATACTGTTCAAATCAATTTCTATTACATCTTCGCATGCTGTTAATGCGAGAAGGGAGAGGAGTGTTGCTATTATTGGTTTTCTTTTTTTCATAATATTTTCCATTATTAATTATTTTTTTTCTCTGTGGCTTTGCGACTCTGCGTTAGCTCTTTTTTATTGAACGCTGAGACACAGAGATGCAGAGATTTTTTTTATTCTTGAATAAATGTTTCTTTTTCTGTCATAATTTTCTATTATCATTCTATCATTTAAGCATTAAAATTTAAAATTATAAGTAACCGAAGGAACTATCTGAAACAAAGCCATTCTAACCGCTTCTGTCTTAGTTGGGTCGTTTTCGTTTTCTCTGAAATCAATTGAATAAGCATTTTTTCGTGCATAAGCATTGTAAACAGAAAAATTCCAACTCGATTCGTATTTCTTTTTCTTCTGACTTTTTAATGTAACACCTAAGTCAAGGCGGTGATAATCGGGCATTCTGTATCCGTTTCTATCTGTGTATAAAGGAATAGTAAGCCCCTCAATTTCATATTTCCCGCTTGGGAATGTAACAGCATTACCTGTGTTAAATACCCATGTTGCCGAAAATGACCATTTCTTGTTTAAGTTATATATTCCAACAATAGAAATGTCGTGTGTCCTGTCTTGTTTTGAAGGAAACCAATCGCTTTCGTTAATTTCATCAAAAGTTCTTTCTGTTCTCGAAAGAGTATATCCAATCCAGCCGTTTAGTTTTCCGGTTTTCTTTTTAATAAATAATTCAACTCCATAAGCTCGTCCAATACCAAATACAAGTTGCGATTCAACTTTTTCGTTTAAAAGAATATCTGCACCATTCTGATAATCAATTTGATTTTGCATATCTTTATAATAAATCTCTACTGAAGTTTCAAAAACATTATCTTTAAAATTCCTGAAATATCCCAAAGCCAGTTGGTCGCAAACTTGTGGTTCAATAATACTGCTACTTGGTAGCCATAAGTCTGTTGGAGTTGAAGATGTTGAATTTGAAAGTAAATGGATATATTGAGCATTTCGTGCATAAGATACTTTTACCGAACTTTCTTCATTCAACAAATAACTCGCTGATATTCTGGGTTCAAAATATCCATAATTTTTAATAACTTCTCTATTATTGTATGAAACAGAATCAATGATTTCATCATTTTCATTATAAGAATAAACATTTCCCGGACCGATAACCGTAAAATTTGAATATCTTAATCCATAAGTAATTTTCAATAAACTTGAAACATCAAATTTATGAGAAACATAAGCCGCATTTTCTATGGCATATTTTTCATCAATTATTTTACCGTTTATAAAATCTTCAGCGTCCGAACTTATTTCGCCCGGCATAAAAGTGTGGTAAATACTGTTAAACCCAAACTTCAATGTGTTTTTCGGATTAATATAATACTGAAAATCTTCTTTCAGGTTAAAATCTTCAATGCCGGATGTGATGTCGATTAAGTTTCCCATTCCGCTAAACCCAATCACATAATTGTATTTACTGTAAATCAATGAACTGTTTAAAAACAACTTATTATTAAAAAGATGATTCCATCTGAGGGTTGCAGTTTTATTTCCCCATTCAAATTTCATTCTGTCGGAAAATCCAAATACATCTCTGCCAAAATATCCCGAAAGAAAAATTCTGTCATTTTCACCGATACGATAATTTGCTTTAATATTCAGGTCGTAAAAATAAAGTGTTGTGTTTTTTTGCATTTCATCGGATGAGAAATTCAAAAACAAATCGGCATAGGTTCTTCTGCCCGAAATAATAAATGAACCTTTGTCTTTAACAATTGGGGCTTCAACAGTCAGGCGTGAAGAAATTAACCCAAGTCCGCCCGAAGCACTGAGTTTTTTCGAATTTCCTTCATTCATTTTAACATCAAGAACCGATGATAGTCGCCCGCCATATTCGGCAGGGGCATTTCCTTTAAATAATTTCATGTCTTTAATGGCATCGGAATTAAACACCGAGAAAAAGCCCAAAAGATGCGATGCATTATAAACCGGTGCTTCATCAAGCAATATTAAATTCTGGTCGGCACCACCACCCCTGACATAAAAACCGCTGTTTCCTTCGCCTGCCGATTGTACACCCGGCATAAGCTGGATAGTTTTTAAAATATCTTGTTCGCCAAACAAAACAGGAATCGCTTCAATTTCTTTAGGATTTATTTTTATCATTCCCATTTCTGCCGATTTAATATTTTTATCAGCCGCTTCCGAAGTAATAACTACTTGCTCTAATGATATTGCTACCGGCAAAAGCAACACATTGTTTTTTATACTTTTTACAAGTTCTATTTCAAAAATTTGAGTTACAAAGCCAATATAACTATATTCGATTGTGTATTTTCCTTCAGGAATTGTGATTGAATAAAAACCATAAACATTTGTTGTGCCACCGCTTTTTAGTTCTTTAATATATATTGTAGCACCGATTAATTCTTCGCCAGTTTCGGAATCTTTAACATGCCCGCTTATAGTATATTTCTGTTGAGCAAAAGCAACATTAAAGCAGATTAATAATAAAACCAAACTTGTTAATTTATTTTTCATACATTTTTTATTTTAATATTTTTTTCATAATAAAATCTTGATCTTTATCTTCTTTCACTACGATAAATCCCTTTCTTAAATAGAGCAATCTTGCCCTGTTTTGTTTATCCACACTCAACGAAATTGACTTGAATCCCTTTAAGAAATATATTTTTGAAATTTCATCTATTAATTTTGCCCCAATTCCTTGATTCCTGAATTTTTCCTTAACCGCCATACATAACTCAGGTGTATTTTCATCAATGAAACCAAATCCTGCATTTGATTTACTGAATGTTCTTCCCCAAATAGCACCAATAAGTTCATTATTGATTTCTGCAACCAATGCTATGTCATTCGGAAGAGTACCCCAATTATCAATATATTTTGATACATCAGGATGAGCTAAAATAGATTTTGGAAACGGGGGCTGACCTTCAGGAACGTAAAGAGCCAAATAAAGCATTTCCTTTAAAAAATCAATTTCATTATGTTTAATTTCTCTGATCATTAATTTATTTATTAAAATTATTAACTCTCAAATTATCACTAATATTTTCTATTTCTTTTTTAGGAATATCTATCTCTGTAGCTATTTTAGACCATTGATTTACTGCTGTTATAACTTCATCTATAATGTGATTAGCTTTTTTAATACCAAATGTTTTACCTAAACTTAGTAAATCATTTCTTGTAAAGTTATCAAATTTGCCATTTATAGATGATTGATGGACTTTTGTCCAATTTCCGCTTGGGCTATATGAAAAATTAATATCATACGCAGGAGATATTTGCCATTTTCCTTCCTTATTCATTAAAAAAGAAAAGTTTTTTACATGATCATCATGATTTCTTGCTATAACATTAAACAACACTCGTCTATACTGTTGTTTAAATTGGTTATAAGGCAGTTGAAGCATTTTCATTACCCTGAACAATGCTTCATAACTACTTGCCTTTTGAATTCTATAATCAATACCCGCCAATGCTCCAAACGTTTGCACATGAATTTTTTCACCTTTGTTTGCTCTGTCGAAACGTTTCGTTAAAAAATGAAACCTATTATTTTCTTCATATAAATCACTGTCAGATATATCTAAACCTGCTTTTTTCGCTAATTTATAATAAGCATATTCTCTTTTTCCAAGACCGGCACTTTCTCCTAATGTTTTTTCATTTGCTCCATCAATTTTAAGAAGCCAATATGAATAGCCTTCCGGTTGAATAATATCACCGGATCTAATTTCTTCAATTTTATTATCCGAATCGGTTTTTATAGCAATCAAAGCCTTTGCTCTTGCTCCACCAACCGAAGTTCCTATTCTTAATATATCAGACAAACTATCTTTATCTAAATTATTATAAGAAATCTTTTTCTTGCCTTCTAAAACTTTTTTTGCAACTTCAAATAAATCACGAACATTTACATTGTAATTGCTGCTCTCTTTATGATTAATAGGCTCATACTCTAAAGCTCCCATACCTCTTTTGCCTATATATGTTAATCTATCAACAGGGTTTATATCATTAATAGATAATTTTTTCTGCCTTAACCATTCTTTCATCATTATATTACCAAAATCATCCGGCATTGAATCCGATAATAAATAAGGTAAATTGTGAAAGTTGATATGGTCTCGATTCGTCTCAAATATTCTTTCTTGTATAGGCATTATTATAGGAGAAGGTTCTATCATTCTATTTAGAGCTTCATTGCTATATTGAAAAGTAGAACTGCCTTTATTATCATTCCAATCTATTGTGCCTAATGTTTCACCGTACAACTTCACTTCTACTATCATAGCTATTTTATTTTTTTAGATGCTCTTTTTCTTTCTGTTTTCAATTTTGCTTTTTCAAATTTCAACTTCAACTCTAAGTTTTCCCCAACTCTAAATACTGATTCTAAATCTTTAATTCTATTTAATCTCATTAAAATCCGTATTAAACTTTCAACTGTTGTAGATTTCCCTTGTTCTATCAAACTAATTGTTGAAACACTTAAACCAACTTCTTCACTTATTTCTTTTTGAGTAAGATTATGCTGTAATCTTATTTTTTTAAGCCTTTTGCCTATTTCTTTTAAGATTTCTTGCTCTGTTAAAAACAACCAATTATCCATCATTTTATTATTTTAATTATTAAAATATGCGTAGTTAATGTGTTTTATCTGACTAACTATTAAAATATCATAAGTTGGTGCAAATATAATATTTTTTAACTTAACTATTAAAATATTCATAATTATTTATGATTAATACTACTAACTATTAACATATCATAAGTTAATAATTT
>JAYEOP010000616.1 GCA_034723125.1 Bacteroidota bacterium
TAGTTATGAATATAAAATTTTTTTAAAATTTTTTTTATTATAAAATTTTTATTAAACTTTGTAAAATATTTTTATCAATTCAGTTAAGATATTCTCCCCCCTTAACTTAGCTGTTTTTTAGTCTTAACAATGGGGAGTGATTTATTTTACTAATATTTTATACTAATAAATCAATTTTTACAATATTAAAGAAACTATTTATGAAAAAACATAGTTTAATAATTCTGTCTGTTTTAATTATTCTGCCTTTATCATTAAAACCACAAAACACATTTTATGTACCATCGCAATACTCCAGCATTCAAGCCGCTGTAAATGTAGCAAATGATGGAGATATTATAGATATTATCGGGATAATAACAGAAAGTAATATTGTAGTAAAAAAATCACTAGTCATAAGAGGACATGGCCCAGACTCAACAATAATTCAGGCAGGTTCTACTTTATCCACTACTAATGGAGGTGTGTTTTTATTTTTATATTTAAATTATTATAATAAACCGGTAATATTCCTGAAAGATTTAACTGTCAGGCATGGTTCTCCCACATATACACCTCATTGTGGTGGCGGTGGAATATACAATACTGTTGTTTTACATGTAGATAATTGCGTTATAAAAAATAATCAATGCAGGGTAGGTACCTGGAATTATGGAGGTGGAATATGCAATGAACATATTCTTTATTTACGTAACTCTGTTGTTCGTAACAATTCATGCAATGGTGGTTCGTGGGCACATGGTGGAGGTATCTCAACTGATGGAAAATGCTATATTGAAAATAGTTCAATTTGTAATAATGTTTGTACAAATGCTAAATGGCATTATGGAGCAGGTATAAGGAATAATG
Organism: Bacteroidota bacterium; assembly: GCA_034723125.1. Lineage (NCBI taxonomy): Bacteria > Pseudomonadati > Bacteroidota > Bacteroidota bacterium. The sequence continues at coordinate 850 of JAYEOP010000616.1, forward strand.
GAGTTTGTAACATTACTAATTCTACATTCAAAGGAAATACTAATACAACCCCCTTCCCTTATGGTTGGAAAAATGGTTCAGCAATATCAAATCATGAATATATTGAAATTTTAAACTCAACCTTTAGTGAAAATACGGGAGGTTCAACAATTTATCAAAATGACTTCTCGCAAGGAATTTCATATATTAATAACTCTACTATTGTAAACAATAATGGAGGGATTGATGCCGATTATGGAAATTTAATTTTAAAAAATACAATAATTGCAAACCCCGGCTATTTTGATTGTAGCGGAAATATAATTTCTGACGGATATAATGTAGTGCTAAATCCATTTCTGCTTTCATTTAATCAACAGGGAGATACAACAGGAGTAAATCCGAATGTAAAACCTATTGGAGATTATGGAGGACCAACGGAAACATTTGCAATTGATTCAACAAGTGTTGCTTTTAACAGGGGTGTTAGTGAAAATACTTTTGGCAGAAATACTATTACTGATCAAAGGGGTTATTTCAGAGGTGCTATTTGTGATATTGGTGCATTCGAGGCAAATCCATATAACCTGACCACAAATCAAAATATGGAATATGTTTGTATGGCAACTGATGATGTGGTTTTTATGGAAGTAATTGTTTCCGATACAAATAATGTTAATGATTTTCTTAATAAGATTTCATTTTCAAAAGAAGCATCTATTGATCCAGCCAATGTAAAAAACCTTAGATTTTACTTTACAGGAAATGTTAATACTTTTAATTACAATCAATTAGTTGGAAATAGTTATTCTTCAATAATTGACAGTTTTACTTTTATAGATTCTGTATCACTTCAAAAAGGATTGAACTATTTTTGGTTGGTAGGCGATGTAAGTAATTCTGCACAAGGTTATGATAGTATAGATTTTAAATGCAATTTAATTGAAATTAACAATCAGAATGTAGCTATTGGAATAACATCACCTGCATTAACCACAATAGTTCAATCAGAACCTTTTATAATCCAAGGGATTTCAGATACTTTTGCTTGTCAACAACCAGGCTCAATTGTTTTTTCACCTGTTGTTGGAGGCACAGATCCTCTCCATTATAAATGGATTATTAATAATAATAATACTGTAGAAGATACTATTCTTACATGGAATACATATCATGCTCACAATCCTGTATTGATTAGATTTGAAGTTTCAAATAGCTGTAGTGTTAAAGCAATAAATAGTTTTTTTCTTGAAGTAAAAGAAAGACCTCAGACTCCTGTAATTATATTAAGCCCCAACGATTCAGTATGTGATGGTGATAGTATTACTTTAAGTGCACCATCGTCAGTAGGGTACTTATGGTCGAATAATAATACAAATAGTTGGATCTCATTAAAATCTGATAGCAGTTTATATTTGCAGGTAATAGACAAATATGGATGCTTTAGTGATACAAGCTACCACGTTCATTTAAAATTTATTGATAAGCCTGAAAAGCCTACAATAACAAATCTATCTTACTCTGCAATTTGTCAGGGGCAATCTACAGCATTTAAAGTTGATCAAGATAGTATGCAATATATATGGTCAAATGGAAGCAAAAAACGAATAATCAATGTTGATGATACTGCAAAGTATTGGGTTAAAACCATTAATGACTTTGGCTGTTTAAGTCCTGCATCAGAACCACTAAGTATTGTTATTTATCCATTACCACCAAAACCACAAATTAACATTCTTGGAAATGATACTTTATGTGAGGGAGATACAAGCTATCTTCAAGTACCATCAGGATATAATTTATATAAATGGAATCCGCTTACAAATATTGATTCATCAATAGTTCAGGTTTCCTTGAGTGGAAATTATTTTGTAAAAGTAATGGATACAAACAACTGTTATAGTCCTTATTCGGACACTATTAAAATTACTAAGTTCCTAAAACTTCCAAAACCTCAAATTATTTCAGATAATGATTTTAATTATTGTGAAAATGACAGCATATTTATCAGTTCATTGAATCAATATTATTTATACCAATGGTCAAATAGCAAAACTTCACAATCTTTTTACACTCATAAATCCGATAGCTTATATTTAATTGGATATAATGATTTCGGATGTAAGAGTGATACTTCAGAGATTGTATTTATCATTCAATATGATAAACCGGTTAAACCTGAAATTAATTTAACAGGATCACCTCAAATTTGTGATGGAGACTCTGTGTTACTATGTACTTCAACAGGGTATCGATATTATTGGTCAAATGGATTAAATAATCACTCAATAGTAGTTGATTCCAGTGGTGCTTTTTATGTTTATGTTCAGGATACAAATGATTGTTTTAGTGATGTTTCAGACACAGTTTATACACACTGGCACCCAACGCCAAATCAGCCTGTACTTAATATTACTGGCGATTCAACAACATGCGAAGGAGAGGTAGTTAACTTATTCCCTCTGATGAATAATGAATCATATATTTGGTCAAATGGTGATTCGTCAAAAGTATTGGCAATAACTGAAGATGGTTCTTATAATTTAATTGTTGGTAATGAATATAATTGCTTTTCAGAAGTTTCTGAGGGAACAAATATTTATTTTACCCCAACACCATTAAAGCCATCAATACTTATTTTAAGTAATGATTATTTACATTGCACTGTGGTTGGTGAACACTATTATTGGTATAGAAATGACAGTTTATTAAATATTGATACATTTACTATAAAAGCAAATATTAAAGGAAATTATAGTGTGCAAATTCAGGATGGAATTTGTTTGTCAGAGTTTTCTGACACCTTATTTTATATACCTTCCGGCATTGATGAGGTAATTAATAATGAAGTCGGAATAGAAGTTTATCCAAATCCAAGCTTAGGAGTGTTTAATTTAAAACTTACCGGAATAAATCCTGATAAGGTTCAGTCTATTAAAATTATTGATACAAGAAACCGTTTGGTTTACATGATTGAAGAAAATCAATTGACTGATATAAATATAAAATTAGATTTAAGTGCCAATAGCAATGGAATTTACCTGCTTAAAATAATAACTGAATCAGCTATGTATTTTGAAAAGATTATAAAATACTAAGTGATAGATTATCCCTGAATTTCAGAAATTTCCTTTAGTGTTTCAATGGTAGCATCAACATAAATTTCTAAAAAGTAATGAGTGCAGGTTTTGAAAATCAGAAATATTTTATATTTTCCTAAACCACATAATCCTTTTTAATAACAAGCATAAAAAAGTTTTCTTCAATTTGGAGGTAACCTTGTTCGTAGCAGAAATAATATGTTTTGCCTGTTTTTGTAGTATAAATATTTGTGAAATAATTGAAATTAAAATCATGCTTCACAAGTTCATCTCTATTAATTTTTGCTTTTCCATTAGGGTTAAAAGTTTTTAATATCCTTCTGTTTTTACGTAAAGTATTATTGATATTGCGAACATAATTATTTACATCACTATTCTGACGATTGTTGTATGCATTTCTGCATTGGTCGGAACAAAATTTTTTATCAATTCTACCTTTGATTTCTTCTCCACATTCTAAACATTTTTTCTTCATAATGAAAACTCTTTAAATAATATACACCTAAGATTTTTGGCAAAGATAGTAAGTTTTATTCGATTACAAATGATTACAAATGACTATAAACGAAAGTAAATAATTAAAAACCGATTAAGTGTCAACAGCTAACGGACATTTGTGCTATCATTTTAATTACATTTATTTTCATTAAACTAAACAATTTGAATTATGAACAATTTAAGAAACAAAGTACAACTAATTGGAAACTTAGGTGCAGATCCTGAAATCAAAGAATTGAAAGAAGGCAAAAAAATAGCACGTTTTTCACTCGCAACAACAGATCATTACAAAGATAAAGATGGTAACAAAAAATCAAATACAGAATGGCATACAGTTGTTGCATGGAACAAAACTGCCGAAATTGTAGAAAAATATCTTTCTAAAGGTAAAGAAGTTCTTATTGACGGGAAATTAACTTATCGTAGCTGGGAAGATAAAGATGGTAACAAAAAATATATTACCGAAATTGTTGTTAACGAACTAATGATGCTTGGCAAAAAAAGTTAATCAATAGCGAAACAAAGAATCGTTTAATATTTTCATATTAACGTAACAATTGCAATTATAAAATAGTCTCAGTGTTATTTTATAATTGCAATTTTGGATTGGAAACAAAAAATTCTTTTGATATTTCATAAAGATATAATAAATTTGACATATCGTTTTTTATAATTGGAAAATACATAAACAATGATTTAATTCTAATAATATGATAAGAATACTGATTTGGGTAATAATGATTTTTGGTGGTGGAATTTTAGCTTATCATCTTGATCATTTGATATTTGAAAATATCCATCAAAATATTTTTTTTCATGTCATTAGTTTTTTAATTGGTGCTTTTCTATTTTTTATTATGATGAAAATCAGTAAAAACACAGGCAGAACACTTGCAAAATACGGACGAAAAGGAGAATTAAAAAGAATGCAAACTAATGTTCTTGCGAATCAAGGCGTTTATAAATATATGAGACATCCTATGCATCTAGGATTATTTTTGTTCCCTTTAGGAATCGCTTTTTTAATTGGCTCGCCTTCATTCATTCTTTTTATTGCACCTGCCGAAATTATTTTTATGCTGATAATGATAAAATTAGTTGAAGAACCTGAGGCAATTAGTAAATTTGGAAAGGAATACTTAAACTATAAAAAGCAAGTCCCGTGCTTTTGCTTTAAAATTGAATGCTTGAAAGAATTGCTAAAAAATGTTCCTAAGAATTATGCAAAATAAAAAGATTATTCTCTTAACCGGAGCAACTGACGGCATTGGAAAACAAACTACATTTATGCTTGCAAAAGAAAATTCAATTTTATTACTGCACGGAAAAAACAAAAATAAAGGACATAAAATAAAAGACGAAATAATTGCAAAAACAGTAAACAAAAATATATTTTATTTTAATGCTGATTTTACTTCTATTAAAGAAATTGAAGAACTTTCCACTAATATTCACAAGCAATTTTCTCATATTGATATTTTAATAAACAATGCAGGGATTTATGAAAATAAAAAAATAATTCTTGATAACGGAATAGAAAAAAACTTCATGGTAAATCATCTTGCATCTTTTTCTTTGACTTTGAAACTATTGGATTTATTAGAAAAATCTAAGAATGCCAGAATTATTAATGTTAGTTCAATGATTCATGCAAGTAGCATTGACTTTGAAAACTTAAATGCTGAAAAACATTATTCCGGTGATTATGCTTATTCTTTAACAAAACTATGTAACATATTATTTTCTAACGAATTAAGTTCAAAATTAAAAGGGAAAAGCATAACAGTAAATTCACTTCATCCCGGAGTGATTAATACAAAATTACTTAGAGCAGGTTGGGGTGCTTTTGGAGATTCACCAATAGAAGGTGCAAAACGTATTTTTTATTTAGCTTACTCTAAAAAGATTGAAAATATTAGCGGGAAATATTTTGTGAATGATAAAATAACAAGCCCTGCGGACATTTCTGATGATAAAAATAACAGAAAAAAACTTTGGGATATTAGCCTAAAATTAGTTTAGGGGAATTCTATAAATACATTTCTTTTTAGAAGCAAAGATAATGAATAATACCAAGTGTTATACTTATACCGTTGCTTTAGTATAAACAATCTGGTCTTTCCAATGAAAAATCGGGACAGGTTATTAATCATCAAAAATAATCACAAAAATATTATGAACTTAAAAAATATTACTATATTTGCACTCGCTAAAAACAATCAGTTCTTTTTATTTAGGGCGATTAGCTCAGTTGGTTCAGAGCACCTGCCTTACAAGCAGGGGGTCACAGGTTCAAGTCCTGTATCGCCCACAA
>JAYEOP010000617.1 GCA_034723125.1 Bacteroidota bacterium
ATCATTGCTTCTAAAATTGTTTTTCCCTGCAGAGTTAAAAGCAGTGAAAACAAAAATTAGTATTAAAAGAAATGAATACAGTTTCATAATTTTGATTAATTAAAATTATCAAATATACAAATTATTTAACTTTAATTGTGGGCAAAAAAAATCCCGCAAGAAGCGGGATTTGAGAAGCTGTCCGACCAGGGCTCGAACCTGGACTCTTCTGGACCAAAACCAGACGTGTTGCCTATTACACCATCGGACAGTAAAAATGAGAGTGCAAAATTAAATAATTTTTTTATTCTGCGAAAGAAAAATATTCTTTTTTATATTTTTTTCTGAGTAATAAGTTTTTCTTACTTAGTGCCTCTTAGAAAACTATCTATTTTTATAAAATGAATTATTTTTGATGAGATTTTTATTTTTTGAGACGAGGCGATGCCTTAGCATCAGTGAGTTGAGAAAGATAAAAATATCGCAAAAAGAAACATTTTTAATTTTGTAGAGTTTTCTAAGAGGCACTACTTAGCATACGATATAGACCTCTTTTCCCTTATCACAGTAATTTTAATTTGTCCCGGATAAGTCATATTTTGCTGTATTTTCTGAGAAATATCAAATGAAATTTCTGCTGCTTTTTCATCATCAACTTTTTCACTTTGAACAATAACTCTCAGCTCTCTACCTGCCTGAATTGCAAAACTTTTATGAACTCCATCGTGTGATAATGCAACATTTTCAAGGTCTTTTAATCTTTTCATGTAAGATTCAAAAACCTCTCTTCTTGCTCCGGGTCTTGCCCCTGAAATAGCATCACAAATTTGTACAACAGGAGAGATAAGATCAGTCATTTCAATTTCGTCATGATGAGCACCAATAGCATTTACAACTTTTGGATGTTCTTTGTACCTTTCTGCCAAAATAGCACCCAGCAATGCATGTGGTTGTTCAGGATCTTCATCCGAAACTTTTCCAATATCATGTAGTAAACCTGCACGTTTTGCTAATTTTGGATTCAACCCAAGTTCACTTGCCATAATTGCACACAAATTTGCAACTTCTCTTGAGTGCTGTAATAAATTTTGCCCATAAGAAGAACGATACTTCATTTTACCAACAAGCTCAATAAGTTTTGGATGCAATCTTTGTATTCCTAAATCAATGCACATTTTTTCACCTATCTCAATAATTTCTTCATCCATTTGTTTAGAGGTTTTCTTAACAACTTCCTCAATTCTTGCAGGATGAATTCTTCCATCAGTAACTAATTTATGAAGTGATAGTCGTGCTATTTCTCGTCTTAATGCATCATAACCGGAAAGAACTATGGAATCAGGAGTGTCATCAACAATAATTTCCACACCTGTAGCAGCTTCTAAAGCACGAATATTTCTTCCTTCCCGTCCAATAATTCTACCTTTTATTTCTTCATTTTCAATTGGGAAAACAGAAACACAGTTTTCTACTGCTTGCTCGGATGCAAGTCGCTGAATTGATTGAAGTATTATTTTCTTTGCTTCTTTGTTAGCTGTCATTTTTGCTTCATCCAAAATATCTTTTATCTGAGATTTTGCTTCATCTTTAGCATCTTCTTTTAAGCTTTCTATTAATTGAGATTTTGCTTCTTCGCCCGACATTCCTGCTATTTTTTCTAATTGTTCAACTTGCAATTTGTGCAATTTTGACAACTCTTCTTTTTTGTTTGCATTTTTTATCCTCTGATTTTCAACATCTTCTTTTGTATTCATTAAATCAGTTTCATTGCGACTAAACGCTTCCTGTTTTCGCCTAAAATTCATTTCTCTTTCCTTCAACTTGCTGTTTTGGGAATTAATAACATTGTTTTTTTTATTCAATTCATTTTCATGTACTGATTTTAAATGAAGAAATTTTTCTCGTGCTTCTAAAATCTTATCTTTTTTTAATATTTCTGCTTCTGTTTTTGCTTCTGCAAATAATTTCTCTTTATTCTTTTTAAGTTCTATTTGTTCTACTTTCAACTTACTAGCTAGCAATACTCTTCCTAAAACAATTCCTGCTGCTAATGCAACAACACCTATAACAACAACTATAATAATATTCATACCTTTAATATTTAATGATTTATGTTAAACGGATTTGAATAACTTTAGCAAAAAGGGTAAAAGAAAGAAATGAAATTATCTCCAAAAAAATTATTACTCCTGTGTAAGAGTTTCTAATATAAGTAATTGTTCTTTAATATTTTCTTTGGCAATTTTATATTTTGATTCAATATTTATTAGTTCTGTTGCAAGCTCTAATGCACACATTGATAGTGATGCCTGTTTCTCCGTTATTGAATATTGTTCAGTATATAATTTAATTTTTTTATTTACCAATTCAGATGCTTTCCTTATATTACCTTCTTCTTCAATTGCTACTTTTAAAGGGAATATTCGGTCGGCTATATTAACTTTTATGGAAATTTGTTCTTTCATCCTTTTTTTTAAAACCTAACTTTCAAGTAATTCCAATCCTTTATTTATCTCCTCAAGTAATCCGTCAATTACATTACTTAACTTTTCTTTTTCACCAGACTCAATTGTACTGGTCAACTGCAAATTTACATTTTTATTTTCTAATTCATTAATTCTTTCCTTATTCTTCTCTAAAATTTCTTTTAGGTTCAAAACTTCACTTATAAGTTCTTCATTTTCAGAAGCTAATTCTGAGTTACGTTTCTTTAAGGTCTCTATATTTTCTTTTATCTTTTCAAAAGAATGTTGTATCTCTTTCATTTTCTTACTATTGCATTAATCTCTTTTTCAAGAACATTAATTATTTGTAAAACAATTTTATCAACCTGCTCATCTTTTAATGTTTTTTTATCATCCTGAAACTTCATTCTTATTGCATAAGATTTCTTTTCTTTATCAATATTATCTCCTTCATAAACATCAAAGATATTAATTTCTTTTAAAATATTAAAATTTAATTTATAAATATTATTTTTGATTTCTTCATAAGTCAACTTTTTGTCAAGCTCCATTGAAATATCTCTTGTCATTGATGGATATTTACTTGGCTTTACATATTTTGTTGTTTTACTTTCTTTTATTTCTCCTAACTTTTTATAATCAATTTCTGCAAAAAATACTTCAAAATCAATATCAAAACGCTTGGTAATTTCAGGATGTATCAATCCTATTTTTGCAATTTTCTTTTTGTCTGCTTTGTATTCCAAACAATAAATAAAATTTTTATCCTTTGAATTCTTTTGTTTTATTTTTTTAGTATTTCCTGCTTTACGCAAAATATTATCAACATATAATTTTAAATAATAAATATCAGTTTTTTTCTCCTCAGTGTACCAATTAGCTTTAGTTTGACTTCCTGTTATCCAAATACCAAGTTTTTCTTCCTCAATATAATTTTCATTAATTTTAAAATATGTTTTACCAAACTCATAAAACTTCAAATCGGAATTTCCTCTTTTTTTATTAAATGAAATAGTTTCAAGTCCTGATAACACAAAGGTATTTCGTAAAGTAGCAAGATTGGTATTTACTGCATTAATTGTTGTTACAGATTGAATTCCCCCATCTTCTTCATCTTTCAAATATTTTGAATTAGTAAAAGATGGTGTAAGTATCTCAAAAAAGCCCTTTGCTGTAAGATAATTTGAAATGGAATTTCCCAGCTTAAGCTTACTACTTAACTCCTCATTTGGCAAAACACTTTTTACTTGTTCATTAAATTCAATTTTGTTATAAGAATAAATTCTTAAAATTTCCTCAATTATATCAACATCACGCAACACATCAGCTCTGTAAGTAGGAACAATAATTTTTATCTTTTCATTTCCTTTTTGTTCAATTTTATATTCAAGAGATTCTAATATTTTAATCACTGTTTCTTTAGGGATTATATTTCCAACAACAGTATTTATAAAATCAAAACTTATTTCAATTTCTTGTTCTTCAATTTTTTGAGGATAATTATCAATTATTTCTGAACTTATTTTCCCTCCTGCTATTTCTTTAATCAATAAAGAAACTCTTTTTAAAACATCAACAGTGTTATTTGGGTCGGTTGTTCTTTCAAAACGATATGCAGCATCTGTTAAGAAAGCATGTTTTTTTGATGCTTTACGGATTGCTGTAGGATTAAAAAATGCACTTTCAAGAAAAATATTTGTAGTATTTTCATTCACAATTGAATTAACACCACCCATTACTCCACCCATTGCCACAGCTTTTTTGCCATCACAAATCATTATTTCCTCTCCGTTAAGTTCAACCTTGCTATCGTCAAGAGTAATAAAAGTTGTTCCTTTTTCTAGTTTTTTTACAACAATTTTTTTGTCCTCAATTATATCAAAATCAAAAGCATGAAGTGGCTGACCTGTTTCAAACATTACAAAATTACATGCATCAACAATATTATTTACAGGATTATTCCCTATTGAATTAAGTTTTTCTTTTAGCCAGTCAGGTGATTCTCCAACCTTAACATCTGAAATTACCAATCCCGAATATCTAGGGCAAAGTTCTCTTTCATCAATTTTAACTTCTACGTCATATTTTTTTTCTTCAATGGAAAATTTTTTTAAAGAAGGATAATTTATTTTTTTATGCAACATTGCAGCAATATCACGAGCTACTCCGAGATAAGAAATTGCATCTCCCCTATTTGGTGTAATTGCAATTTCGATTACTGCATCTTCTTTAGTATCAAGAGTTTCTTTAAAAGGTATTCCTGTTTTTAATTTGTCATCCAAAACCATTATACCATCATGTGAATCACTTAATCCAATTTCATCTTCGGCACAAATCATTCCTTGAGATAAAACTCCACGTAACTTAGCTTTTTTTATTTTTATTTTTTCTCCTTTATTTGATGTCAAAGTTGCTCCAACTGTTGCAACAGCTACTTTTTGACCTTTAGCAACATTGGATGCTCCACAAATAATTTGTAAGTATTCATCAGTATTTATATCAACTTTACAAATGGTCAATTTATCAGCATCAGGATGTTTCTCAACTGAGTTTATGTATCCAACAACAAGCTCATCAGGAATATTTTCCGAAGCTGATATTTTTTCAATACCTTCTACCTCAAGTCCTGTATTTGTAAGTATTTCTTCTACTTGTTCAATGGGTAAATCAATGTCAATATAATCTTTTAACCAGTTGTATGAAATTAACATTCTCCTATTATTATTAATTTTATTAAATAATCACATTTCTTAACAAAGAGCAAAATTATGAATTATTAGTTTTATTGAAGCTAATAAATTCATTTTACATAAATAAAAATATTTATATTTCTTATGGGTTTTTAAAAAGGACTTTAATTCACTTTAGGATTTTTCTTATCTTCATCCACACAATACTTTAATCTCATATCAAAAGCTCTTCTGTTACCAAGTTTTTCAGCAGTCTTCCAGTCCTTACAAGCAGCGTCTCTGTTTTGTAATTTATAATTACAGATTGCTCGATTGTAATAGGCATCAACAAATCTGGAATCTAAATAAATTGCTTTATCAAAATCGTCTAAAGCATCTTTGTAATAATGGAGTTTGTAATATGCTACTGCACGTCTGAAAAATATTTCAGGATTATCGCTATCATGAATCAACGCTTGTTCATAACACTGTATAGCTGTTTCATTTTTTTCCAAACAAAAATATGCATATCCTTGATTGAACCATGCTTCAGAATTTTTTGGTTCTTTTTTTAGTACTTGTTCAAAATCATAAATAGCTTTTTCATATTTATTAAGGTCAAGATTTAAAAATCCTCTATACAAATATGCTTTTATATAATTTGGATTAAGACGAATAGCCTGATAAAAATCCCTTTCTGCTTTAAAATAATAATTTGCAAGATATTCTGACAAACCTCTGTTAAAGTAAATTACAGGATTTGTTTTGTCATTATTTATAGCAATAGTATAATCCTGAATGGCACCGTTATAATCTTTGTTTTGGTGTTTTCCAAAACCAGTTGCAAAATATTTCTCAGCAATGGTTTGGTTAAACCCGTTAAGAGTTATAACTATAAAGAATATTATATAAAATACTTTTTTCATTGGTTTATAAAAACTTCAAATTTAATTCAAAAACGTATAAGTAACAAACTTATTACATTTTTCCCAAAATAAGATACTCAACCATAGAAAGAAAGTATTTCAAATATGATAAAAAATGTTTGAGAAAATAATATAAGTATGATACTAAAATAGAGGTGAACTATTGATTTGTATTATTTTGTAGTGAATATTCGAACTAATAAGTGGCTATAAGAAAAACGTATATTTTTGACTGTTAGAATATTATGTGCTCAAGTTTCGCATAATAATTCTGTGTGCTAACATACTTATTATCTGGCTGTTATATTATGTGTTTTTTCTTAGTGCAACTTTGTGCCTTGGTGTCTTTGTGGCAAGATATTGATAATTAGCCACGAAGGCTCTAAGACACGAAGAATCACAAAGTATGAAACAATTCATTATGGAATTATTATACTATTGATTTTCTTTATGTTATCACAACTCGACATTTAATAAGTTTCCGAATATCAATTCTTTATATTCAAATGCGAAACTTGAGTTATGTGTATTCTGTCGCTTGAATCTAATGTCATAAAGTAGTCATTTGATTGTCATTAAATTGTCATTAAGTTACAAAACCCAATGACAGCTTGGCTAAATGACTATTAATGACAATTGAATGACTT
>JAYEOP010000618.1:0-9530 GCA_034723125.1 Bacteroidota bacterium
TAATAATTTGAATAAATGAATTCAACGGATTATCGTCTTTAAAAAAATTCTCACATTTATCTTTAAAATCACAAATTTTGCAATCAGTACTTTCAAAGTAAACCATTACTTTAAAATAATTACTGTAGTCGTTTAAAAATTTAACATAAGTTTTTCCAATCTCTGTACAATTTTCAAAGCCGGTTTTTTCAGGTAAAATTGATTTTTTAAACATTCTATTCAAAATATTTACAGCTCTCAATTTTATTTCAAAATAAATTTCTTCTTTGCTTTTAAAATACAAATACAAAGTGCCTTTGCTAAGCTCAGCTTCTTTGGCAACTTCATCCATCGTTGAATTACTTAATCCTTTTTTAAAGAATATTTTTTCGGCAGCGTCAATTATATCGTTTTTTCGTTGCTCTTTTTCTCTTTCTTTACGTTCTGATATACCCATTTCTATAAAATAAACTCTAATATATAAAATGACTAAAGGTCATATTGTTGGCAAAAGTATAATTAAATTTTTAATTAGCAAGTTTTTTTAAAAAATATTTTATATTGATTGGAAGTTAATATCTTATACCGAAAGGTTATCATGTAACAGAAAATAAATTTTCTTAACATGCTAATCCATCGGCATAATACCAGATTCTTTTTAATTAACCTGATGACGGTTTAGTATTATTTCTAATATTCGTGTTTTTTTTGGCAGAAAATATATAAAGGACAAAAAATGCCACAGACTTCGTCTGTCGAAGACATGCTAAGTGTAATAGAAGTAAGACTACGTCTGCCGAAGACAGATTCACAGATTAAAAGGAATCTATTAGAATAAATTTTCACAAAGCAAACTACCAAAGGCAGTTTGAAATCTGTGAATCTGTGGCAGTTATTCTTTTCCAGTTTATCTGGGTTAGGAAATAGTCCTTATGGTTTTTTACGGTTGGAATGTATGTTGGCAAAAATCAAATCCCGCCATGTCGAGACAGCTTGTGCTATTTTGGGGTAGATTTTCGATTTGTGTACCAAGTATGAGCGGATGCACATATTATTGGAAACGTTATAAAAAAATAACTTTTAGGGAAGTTGTGGGACATACTGGATTCGAACCAGTGACTTTTACCCTGTCAAGGTAACACTCTAAACCAACTGAGTTAATGCCCCAAATGTTTGCAAATTACTTGCAATTCAATTTATGTTTTCAATGAAACCCTTGTGGTTTCTGCTGTTGGCTTGTGTTGCTATTTGACCTGTCAAGCATGTACTCTAAACCAATTGAGCTAACAACCCATATTTATCAAAATTCAGGAATGAAAAAGTTATATTTTTCTTTCAATTCTTTTTCAGTTGTTTTAATAATTTTTACTTCTTGCATTGTAATATTCTTTATAGGTTTGTCTCCGTGGTCTTTTTTTTGTTCTGCAATTGTTTCAACAACCTTCATTCCTGATATTACTTTACCAAATACTGTGTAATTCCCATCAAGATGATGTGCTCCATTACTATTTTCAACAATGTAAAACTGCGAGCCACTTGAACGTTTTTGAGGATTAATAACATCTCCTTCTCTTGCTGCTCCAATTGTAGCGTAATCATGAAAAACACCTTTAACAAATTCCGCAGGTATTGTGTACCCTGGTCCTCCATTGCCATCATTTTCAGGGTCTGAATCTTTTGTTAAAGGATCACCACCTTGAATCATAAAATTATCAATTATCCGGTGAAAAGTAGTCCCTGTGTAAAAACCTTTTTGTGTTAAATTCAAAAAATTAGTTTTATGTTTTGGCGTTTGGTCGTAAAGCCAAATTAAAATATCTCCAAATTCTGTTTTGATATTAACAATTTCAAGAGATTCTTTTATTTGTTGTTGTCTCTCTATTTCTTCTCGCATTGCTTTGTTTTTAATTGAACTACAAGCCACAACTGTAAAAACAAACATTACCAAAAGTACAAATTTTGTTGCTTTCATAATTCTAAATTTTAAAAAAAACACCCATCCGAATATTTTATAATTCACATGGGTGTAGGTATTTCAAAAAAATTTATTTGACCATTTTCCCTGATTCTAAATATTCTTTTTTTGTAAACTCAACAACAATTGGTGTTGAAACAAAAAGGGAAGAATAAGTACCCACGATAATTCCAATTACTAAAGCGAATGAGAATCCACGAATAATTTCACCACCGAAAATAAAAAGCACAAAAACTACAATTAAGGTTGTGAGTGAAGTAATAAGTGTTCTGCTAACAGTTTCGTTTAATGCGGTATTCACAGTACCAAAGAAAGGTTTGTGTTTAAACATTGATAATTTTTCTCTAATACGGTCAAAAACAACAACGGTATCGTTAATAGAATAACCAATGACTGTTAAAAGTGCAGCTATAAATGCTTGATCAATCTCCAGTGAAAAAGGCATAATATCTTTGAATATTGAGAATAGTGAAAAAATAATCAAAACATCATGAAATAGTGTAAATACAGCAGCAATTCCATATTGCCATTTTTTAAACCTTATAAATATGTATAAGAAAATTCCTATTAAAGAGAATAATACTGACCATAAAGCTGATACTTTTATGTCATCTGCAATCGTAGGTCCTATTTTTTGAGTACTTAAAATTTCAAAATCATTACCTATGGTTTGTAAATTATTTTGAAGAATATGAAGTACAGAGTCAGAAGCATTATCCTCGTTGCTATTAATCAAAAATGATGTTGTAATTTTTACTTGATTTTTAGGTCCAAATATTTTTACTTCAGGTTGTCCTTGGAATGGTTGTTCTAAAAGTGTTGCCAATTCAACTGTATTAACATTTTCATCAAATCTTACTTGATATGAATATCCACCTTTGAAATCAACTCCATATTCTAATCCTTGAGTAAATAATGAAACTACACCAATAATAATAATAGAACCTGAAACAATGTATGCTTTTTTTCTTAAACCGACAAAGTTGATATTTATATTTTTTAAAGTATTTTTAGTAATTGAAGAATAAAAACGAATGGCTTTTTCTTTGGTAAGTTGTGCTTCAAAAACAACCCTTGTTATTAAAATAGCACTAAAGAGTGATGTGAGAATACCAATTATTAAAATAATTGCAAAACCATGAATAGGTCCTGTTCCAAATGATGAAAGTATAATAGCAACAAGTAATGTTGTTAAGTTTGCATCAATAATTGAAGAATATGCTTTAAGATAGCCATCTTTTATTGCCAGCTTCATACCTTTTCCTGCCGTAAGTTCCTCCCTAATCCTTTCAAATATCAGAACGTTAGCATCCACAGACATACCAATTGTTAATACAATACCTGCGATACCGGGTAATGTAAGAGCTGCTTGTAATGATGCAAGAACACCAATAATGAAAAACAAGTTTATAAGTAATGCAAAGTCAGAAACAAAACCACTCTTGTTATAATAAAAAACCATGAAAAACAATACTAAAATAAGACCTGCCAAAAGTGACATTAATCCACGGTTAATGGATTCTTGTCCTAAGGAAGGGCCAACAATTGCTTCCTCAATAATTTTTACTTTTACATCAAGTTTTCCTGAATTAAGAATATTTGCTAAATCTTCTGCATCGTTACTTGAAAAAGAACCTGAAATAGAAGAATTACCACCTGAAATTTCTGATTGTACAGTTGGATAGGAATAAACAAGTCCGTCAAGAGCAATAGCGATACTTTTACCAATGTTATCACCTGTAAGTCTTCTCCAAACTTTAGCACCTTCCGAATTCATACTCAAAGAAATTTCTCTTTCTCCCATTGGAGAAATATCAACTCTAGCATTTGTAATAACTTTACCATCTAAAGGAGCTTCTTTGTTAAGAGTAGTGATTTTAAGTGCAAGCAACTCATAAACGGTTTCATCTTTATCAACAGCTTGAGCCGACCATGCAAATTTGATGTCAGGAGGAAGAATATTTCTAACATCCTTCATTGATAAATAATTGTTTATTTTGGTAGTGTCATAAGCCAAAGCACGACCAACAACTGGTCCTGTAGGTTGTGCGAAATATTGTTTGCCGTCTTTTTCTGTTACACTTGGGTATAAAATTTTATATAATGGATATTTTTCACCAAACTTTTCTTGAGAAAGTTGTCCTTCTGGTGCTTCCTCTGAATCAACTGTTGAAGTATCGTCAACCTGAGCCATTAAAGAAGATTCTTTATCAACTTTCGCTGAATCTTCTTTCTCAACATTTTCATCTTCACTAAAAAACGTTTCTTCTTCTGTATCAACTTCGGATGTATCGGTTTTTGGTTTACTTGAAAGGGCTTGTTTTTCCGCTAATATTTTATTTACACCTTCAAACATAGGAATAATTTCCTTGCTTTCAAAGGTTTCCCAAAATTCTAATCTTGCTGTACCTTTTAATAATTTCCTTATTCTTTCAGGATCATCAACACCGGGTAATTCAACAATAATTCTTCCTGTGCCTTCCAATAACTGAATATTCGGTTGTGTAACACCAAATTTATCAATCCTTTTTCTTAATACCTCAAAAGTACTTTCTAAAGCACTTTTAGATTTATTTCTGATAAAACTTATAACATCTTCATTTGGAGAATTAATATCAATTTCATCTTTGTTTTCAAGAGTAGCAAAAATAGATGCTAATTTCCCATCAGGTGCAATCTCATTAAATGATTCCTCAAAATATGTGATGAAATCTTTTTGTCCATTACTTTGCTTTTCTTTAGCAAGTGTTAAAGCCTTAACAAATGTTTTATCTTTATTGTTACCTGAAAGTTCCATTAATAAATTATCAAGTGCTACTTCAAGAGTAATGTGCATACCTCCCTGAAGGTCAAGCCCTAAATTTATCTCACGTTCTTTACATTGAGAATATGTAAATTTTTTCACTCCAATATTATAAACCTCTTTATTGGCAATAGAATCAAGGTATTGTAATTCTACTTCTTTATTTCCATTTGCTAAATTAGTAGCGTTTTTTTCAATTAAATAAGTTTTTAATGTAAATGATAAATGAAAAATTGATACAACAGCAAGTGCTATTGCGAAAAATTTTATTGTTCCTTTGTTTTTCATACTAAGAATTCGTTTATTACTTAATTTTACGTTTATTTGTTCGTACAATCATTTTTTAAGAAAGGCAAATTTACATCATGCATTCTTAATTAACAACCAACTACATCACTTTTGTAATAAAAATTACTAAAAGTTTCAATAATTATCATTTTACAACCTAATGTCATAGTTGCAACTAGTTTATTATCAAAACATTTTAACACTTTTAGGATTTATTTTTAACATCTTTAGAACTAAATATTTTTTTGTATAAATACATAAAAACAATGAATTTTAAAAATAATAATTTATAAATTTGATGTTTTTATTTGTATTAAGTAAATACAAAATTCTCAATAATTTTCAACAATTTAAATTTGAAATAGTAACAAATAACATTTTTGAGTGAATTAAGAGTATGATTTTCGATAACGAAATAGAGGAAAAACAAGTTAGAAATGAATACAGAGCATTGTTACGTGCATGTAGTGAAATTGTTAATAGTGAAGGGAAAAAAGAAATCCGGAAAGCTTTTAATTTTGCATTAAATGCACATAAAGATGTTCGTAGAAAATCAGGTGAGTTATATATATTTCATCCCTTAAGAGTTGCAATTATTGTGTCAAAGGAAGTAGGACTTGGGAGAACATCAATAATTTGTAGCCTTTTGCATGATGTTGTTGAAGATACTGAAATATCTCTGGAAGAAATTGAGGAAATATTTGGGAAAAAAGTAGCAAAAATTATTGATGGATTAACAAAAATTCAGGGATTTATCGGACATACTCGCTCAATGCAAGCAGAAAATTTCAGAAGAATAATTCTTACACTTTCAGAAGATTTAAGAGTAATTTTAATAAAAATTTCTGACAGACTTCATAACATGCGAACGCTTGATTCTTTGCAAAAGAAAAAACAATTAAAAATTGCTTCTGAAACACTTGAGCTTTTTGCTCCATTGGCTCATCGGCTTGGGCTGTTTAATATTAAAAGTGAACTTCAAGACCTTAGCTTAAAATATACAGAACCGGTAATTTATCAAGATATTGATTTGCAACTTAAAGCTAGAAAAAAACAAATGTCGAAATATACCGATATTTTCACAAAGCCTATTAAAGAGTCATTAAAAAAAAACAATTTAAAATTTGAAATAAAAGCTCGTTATAAATCTATTTTTTCCATCTATAAAAAAATGCAATTTAAAGGAATCTCATTTGAAGATATTCATGATTTTTTTGCAATAAGAATCATTCTTTTTGATACCAATAAAGTAGAAGAAAAAACAGATTGCTGGAAAGTATATTCAATAGTTACTGACTTTTACAAACCAAATTCAGATAGACTCAGAGATTGGATTTCTACACCCAAGGTTAATGGATATGAAGCATTACACACAACCGTAATGGGACCAAAAGGTAATTGGGTAGAAGTGCAAATAAGAACAGAAAGGATGAATAATATTGCAGAAAAAGGTTTAGCAATACATTGGAAATACAAAAATAATGATTCATCAGATAGCTCCCTTGATGAGTGGATAAAGCAAGTTGGAGAAACTATTCAAGAAAACGATTCTAGTGCAATAGAGTTTCTTAATGAATTTCAATCAAATTTATTTGCTCATGAGGTGTATGCATTTACTCCAAAAGGAGAGCTTTTTGTAATGCCTGAGAACTCAACAACTTTGGATTTTGCATTTAGAATTCATACAGAAATAGGGATTAATTACCTTGGGGCAAAAATTAATCATAAATTAGTACCTAATAATTACAAAATAAAAAATGGTGATCAAATAGAAATAATAACTTCAAAAAAACAAAAGCCAACAGTTGAATGGCTTTCGCATGTAGTAACTGCAAAGGCAAAATCAAAAATTAAAAAGTCTCTTAAGAAACAAAAAGAAATAAAAGCTAAAGAAGGGAAAACGATACTATACAAAAAATTGAAACTCAAGAAAATTGATCCTTCAAAAATTGAAATTGATTTTTTAACTAATTATTTTCAACTTGATTCTGATATTGAATTTTATTATTCTATTGGGAACAAAACTATAAATATTACCGACATCAACAATGCTATAAAAGTCCTTAAAGCTGCTGATATAAAAAATACCAAAAAACAATTTAGGAAGGCAAAAGAAAAAGCAGATAAAATTATTATTGGGAGTGAAACAAGTGGTTACATTTTTTCAAAGTGTTGTAATCCAATACCGGGAGATGATATTTTTGCCTATCAATTAATCGGTAATAAACCTGAAATTCATCGTACAAATTGCCATGTTGGCATTAGGTTAATGTCAAATTTCGGGAATAGAATAATTGAAGCAAGCTGGAGTAAAAAAGAACCCTTAGAAACTGATTTTTTTTCTGTTGGATTAAATTTTCAAGGATTTGATAATTCCGGATTGATTAGTGAACTAGTAAATATTATTTCTAATCAACTTAAAATTAATATGAGATCAATCAGTGCAAAAACTAAAGAAGGAGCTTTTTCAGGCTCTGTTATCGTTGATGTATTTGACACTTCACATCTCGAAACACTTATTAAAAACATTATGAAGGTTGAGGGAATTGAATATGTAAAAAGATTCCATGTTGATTAATTATAAATAGATTAGTTAAAAATTAGCAATTTATCATTAAGTTTGTACTTAATTAAAAAATGGATACTGGAATGAAAAATACTTTTGAAGAAGCTAAAACTAAGTTTATCGATTATTTAACAAGACATAATCTTAGAAAAACACAAGGAAGATATGATATTCTGTACGAAATATACGAAATAGATAAGCATTTTGAAGTTGAAAACCTTTATATAACACTAAGAAACAAAAATTACCATATTAGTCGTGCAACAATTTATAACACAATTGACTTATTATTGGATTGTGCTTTAATAGTAAGGCACAGCTTTGGAACAAAAGCAGGTTCCTATGAAAAAGCTTTTGGAATAAATAAGCATGATCATCTAATAAATACAGACACAAAGGATGTAATAGAATTTGAAAATTTGGAGATTAATGAAATTGCAAAAAAAATTGCTAAACAAAACAATCTTGATTTCTCTCATTATTCATTTACCGTTTATGGAAAACCTATTACAAATTTCGAATAAAATGTTTCGTTTTTAACAAAGGGGAGCTTCTATTATTTTATCATTAATAATTTTTGTTGAAAGAAATGAATTTTTAGAATCTTCCATGAAAAAATTGACCTATTTTTGTTTAACAAAAAAAAATAAATTATGGACGTACTTGTGGGATTACAGTGGGGTGACGAAGGAAAAGGGAAAATAATTGATATTTTAAGCCCAAAATATAAAATCATTGCTCGATTTCAGGGAGGACCAAATGCAGGTCATACTCTTGTAATAAACGATAAAAAATTTATTTTTCATACTCTGCCTTCAGGAATTATCCAACCGAATACAATAAATATACTCGGTAGCGGTATGGTTATAAATCCAGTTACTTTACAAGAAGAAATTGATTTATTAAAAAAAGAAAATATATCTTACGAAAATAGAATTTATATTTCACAAAATGCTCATCTAATACTCCCAACACATAAATTACTTGATAAATATTTTGAATTACTTAAAGAAGAAAAAAAGATTGGATCTACATTACGTGGAATAGGACCAACTTATCAAGATAAAATTGCTAGAGTAGGGTTACGATTTGCAGATGTTCTTTCAATAGATTTTAAAGAAAAATATCTCTCTCTTAAATCTAAGCATTTAAATGTTTTAAGTGATTTTCAATACGATACAAGGCAATTAATCAAAGAGGAAGAAGAGTGGTTTGAAGCTATTGAGTTTTTACGTTCTTTTAAAATTACCGATACAGAATTATATTTAAATGAACAGGAAAATAAAGGCACAAAAATATTAGCTGAAGGTGCACAGGGAAGTCTTCTTGATATTAATTTTGGCACATATCCTTATGTTACATCTTCAAATACTTTGTCATCAGGAGCTTGTAACGGTTTAGGTATTCCTCCTCAAAAAATTGATAAGGTTTTTGGTGTTTTCAAAGCATACACAACAAGAGTTGGAGAAGGACCATTTGCCACTGAACTATTTGATGAAGATGGTGAAAAATTACGAAAAAACGGACATGAGTTTGGTTCAACCACAGGAAGACCAAGACGTTGTGGCTGGCTTGACATTCCTGCTCTAAATTACACAGCAATGCTTAATGGTGTTACTGACCTTATTATTACTAAAGCAGATGTTCTTTCAGGTTTTGACAAAATTAAAACTTGTGCAGGTTATCAAAATATCAATGGTGTTGAATTGTCTTATCCTGATATTTATAATTCTACTGATATTCAACCGAAACATATAGAACATCATGGATGGGCAAAAGATGTAAGCTCAATTAAAAACTTTGAAGAATTACCCTTAGAATTCAAAAATTATATTTCTTTTATTGAAGAAAACACTCAAAAAAGAATATCAATAGTTTCGGTAGGACCAGAAAGGTTACAAACAATAATGCGATAACAG
>JAYEOP010000618.1:9630-23187 GCA_034723125.1 Bacteroidota bacterium
TCTAATAATGCTCTAAAAGGGTCTGATTTAAATTCTTCAAATTCAGCAATTTTAAAATCAAAAGCATTACTTTCTTTTATAATGTAACTAGTAAATAATCTCAACTCAAAGAAATCATAATATGAAATTCTCATTGCATCATTATGCCTGTTAAATATTTCTTGATTAATTAGAATTTTTTTCAAATCATCCCATTTTACCCAAAATAGAGGTTGTTCGCCAAGATCAACACCACTTGCACTTAAAACAAACAATGGAGCAACAGCAATTATTCTTGGGAAAAACATGGATCTTTGTTTATCAAATACCCAGTCCTCCATAATTTCGTATCTTTTAATATCACTGGTTCTAAATGGATTAGTGATAACGGAATCAATCAAATAATCGGGATAGTCAGGGTCAGGTGCATATTGAATAACTTCTTCTTCAGATCCTCTACCGAGTACTTCCTCAGCAGTATAGAAAGAAACTAATGAATCATTTCTATATGCAGTAATAGGAGCACTGCCATATCCTGTAGTAGATGCTTCATAAATAATTCTATAAAGTGGATTTTTTGGCCACTTCATAATAACATTTATCTTTTCTCTGGTGTCAATAACTCTATGTATTCTTCGAGTGTACATTACGTCAGCTTCTCTTAAAGGAGGATAAGGTACAACCTTCCTCTCTTTAATTGCTTTCTTTTCGTAAGTAAAATCACCATAATTTGTTTGAGCAGAAGTATTAAATGTACTGCATAAAACTATGGTAAAAATAAATAGAACAGTTAATGATATTAGAATCCTTTGCTTTTTCATAAAATATAATTATTTTACTGTTAAAATAATACCTGTTGGCAGTCTTTTTCTACCAACTTTTGGAGCAGTTGCCCAAATATTGTCGATAATTATTCTGTCTCCTTTTTGAGGACTTCCTAATGCTTGCTTCATTGCAGAAGATAATCTTGCACCATTACCATTTAACAATTTAGCATTTCCACGTCTGGGTTGATACACAAAACGGAATTTTGATACTCTGTATTTTAAACCTTCAAATGCAAAATCCTCTAAGCGAACAGTAATAAAGTTAACCATTCTAATTTCACCGGGACTAATCTCTCCACTTTCTTTAGAACCAAAATAAGGTGTTGGCTTTGGAACATTTTTAATTCTGAAATTCTTTTTCCCCATATTTCTTCCACCACCACCGGGTAATGAAACGTTAGCACTAATATTAACTTCATGAACTCTACCACGTGAATCGGGAACATTAAGTATATATTTCCCTGCACTTGTTTTCCTTAAACTACCATAAGATGCCCTTCCACTTACTTGAGAAGGCTGAAATCCAGGTACAGATACAGAAATTGGATTATCAAGACCAATATACACAACATTCATTTTTGTTGCTGAAATTATAGCTGGTGCATTAAATACATCATATTTCATAGATGATATATATTCTTTCTTTTCTCCTGTTTTCTTATTGGTTACAACAATTTTTACTTCGTTTTCTCTTGGTCCCTGTGAATTTGGAGTAACTTCAAAATGGGCTTTTCCATTTTTAACTTCCATTTTGTTTCCACCAATAAAAATTTCAGGGTCTTTTTTAGAATCATAAGCTGCTAACAAAACATCAGCTGTATATTTTTCGCCAACGGCAACTGCACTTTTTTCTGTTAACACAACAGGTATTAGTTGGTCAAAAGAAACATCTTCTGCACCAATAGCATTGATTAAAGCATCAATAATATTTGCTTGAGAAGTTCTAACATCCTGTTGAATTTTTGTTAATAATGTAACTGCTGCAATAGCAGGTACCATGTGGAAATTTTGTATTGCCCACTCACCTTTCGTTTTAGATTCCGCTTTAATTGTTATGTTTGAAGCAAAAACATCTTTATCTATTGTTTCAATATTATCAATTACATCAAAGAAATCTTTTCTTGTTTCCCCAATAAGATTAAACAATTCTTCTCCTTTCGGACCATTAACAAAAAATCTTTCTGCTATCTCAATGTTAGACATTCCGACCATAACACTATCCACAATTCCACCTTCCTCATGTCCACCATGTGTATTTGCCTCACGTCCACCGCTTCCATAAATAATCTTATCAATTAAATTTTGCAAATAATCATAACTGTCATCTGCTATTTTATTAGTTTTTGTTGCAAGGTCAAAATATTCCTGCGTTGTTGAAGCACTTGTACTCATAAGTTTATCAAACTGTTTCATAGTAAATTCATTTTTACTATCAATAAGCTTAATTGACTTCTCCATACCTTCGTTTACGGTCTGAAAGGCAAGTAGAATCTCTGCAGAAACATTAAGTGCAAGCAATGCCGTGAGAACAAGATACATCATATTGATCATCTGTTGTCTCATTGGATTAGTTTTACCTACTGCCATAATATTTTCCTTTTATTGTTTTTTATAAAATTTAAAATTCAAAATGTTATTCAATTATTATCCTCTTGCAGGATTCATTGCAGTTAACATATTACCATAAACATTGTTAAGTGATTCTAAGTTCTCATTTAATTTTGAAAATCCTTCTTTCACTTGAACAGACATTGTTCCTGCATCAGAAATGGTATTTATAACTTCTGAGAGTTTCTCATTGTATAGATTCATGGCTTCACGGTGCTTGTTAGAAACTTCAAGTTCCGATTCATAAGAATTATTAAGAGATGAAAGGTTTTCAGCAGCTGATTTTACTTGATCAATATAACCTTTTGAACTTAAAGATGCTTCAGTAAGAGATCCCATAGCATTACTAAAATCACTATTAAATTTGGTTAACACATCAAGGTGTTTATTTGTTTCACTAAGTTCTTTTTCATACGCAAAATTAAGTGAAGTAAGATTACCTGATGCAGCTTTTATCTGATTAAAATATTCTTTAGATGAACCTGATGCTTCACTAAGGAATGTCATAGCTTCAGCAGTTTTTTCTGTGGCATCTTTAACTTTGCTTACACCTTCAGTTGCACGTCTTACACCATCTGTAAAGTCATTTGTAGCAATTGCCGCATTTGAAACGTCTTTTATTCCGCTAACAGTATCAGCAAATTTATTCATACCTGTACCAAGTCTGTTAACCATTTCTTTCTCAATATTTGCATCTTCAAGCATTTTGTCAATTTCTTCAGAAATACTTTTCTTGGTTTCTTCTTCTCCTTTTTCACCTTCTTCAACCTCTTTCAATTCAGGATATACTATTGACCAATCTGTTTCGTGTTGAACATCAAAAGCAGAAATAAAGAAAATTAAAGCCTCAGTGGTTAAACCTAAAGTAAGCATTGCTCCAGCTCCTTTCCAGTGCATAATTTTAAATAATGCACCTAAAATCACAACCGCAGCACCCCATCCATATAACTTAGCCATAAAAGCTTTAAAGACTTTACTTTTTAGAAAAGGCTCTTTTTTCTTAGCACTTTTTGCTTTTTTTACTTTTTTTGATTTTGCCATTTTTTTTAGTTTTTTCTTTTAGTTAATATTAGTAATGATATTTTTAGTAATTTGTTTTTCTGTCTTTAATTGATCGTCCCATATAAGTCATTACGCATCTAAAACCTACATAAGATTTTGCTGTATCTTGATATTCGTAAGAACGGACTCCATTTTGAAGGTAATATCCAACATCTTTAAATGAGCCTCCACATATTGTTTTTCTTTTTGTAGTTGCAGATTCTTCTTCTTTTGCATTATAATAGTAATGAGGATTCATGTCATCAATTACACTATGAATTCCTTCAGAATAAGCATTGTCTGTCCATTCACCAACGTTCCCTGCCATACAATATAATCCGTAATCGTTTGGGAAATATGATGTAACTTTTACAGGATAATAAGCACCATCTTCTTTGTAGTTTCCTCTTAAAGGTTTAAAGTTTGCTAGGAAACAACCTTTACTATTTCTCAAATAAGGACCACCCCATGGATATGGACTAAATTCTCTACCACCTCTTGCAGCATATTCCCATTCAGCTTCTGTGGGCAATCTGAATGGATTAACTTTTGGCATCCCTATGGTTTTGTAATAATCGTTTAAATATTTTGTTCTCCAATGAGTAAATGCTTTTGCTTGTTTCCAACTTACACCTACTACAGGATAATCATCATATCCAGGATGATAAAAATATAATTGTGTTAATGGGTCATTAAATGAATATGTAAAGTCTCTTATCCAACATAATGTATCAGGATAAATTCTAACTCTTTCATCTTTACGAAATTTACCTCTAGAAGCAGGATTTCCTTTTCTGTTATCTTCATAGTATTTTCTCTTAGATGCTTCATGAAGATCCATCCATTCATAATCGTAAATGAATTTTCTTACATCAAATTCGTATGCATCACCTTCGTAAATATCATCTCCTTGGTAATACATGTCCATTATCATTTCTTTTGTTTCAAAATCGCCATACTTTAATTTAGGTTTCCAATTAATGTACTGATCTCCATTCCCGTTTTCAAGGACATAATCTTCGGCAATCATTTTTCTTGCCATTGAGTCTCTTACCCAATGTACAAATTGTCGGTATTCATTATTTGTAACTTCTGTATCGTCCATATAAAACGATTGAACAGTTACTTGCATAGGTCTAGAGGTCAGATGATAAATAATATCTTGGTCTGCCTGTCCCATATGGAAAGATCCTGTCGGAATATTAACAGTGCCATAAGGTTGTGGATGGTTCCAAACCATCCTACCTTTTACACCGACCAGTTGTCCTTTAGTGTTGTTTAATCCGCAACTGTTTAAAAGTAATGATAATGATAAAATGCCTAAGGCAATAAGTTTAGTATTTCTAAAAAATCTCATATTGTTAATATTAATCAATGAGCAAAAGTAATATTATTTATAAAATCAAACAAAATAATAACGAATTTATTTATGAATTATTATTTAAAAATTTTTTTCACTAATTTCTTTAATTATTTATAAAACATTTAACGATTCATTTATCTATTTATTGTTACATATACCTAGGTGTCCAAATAATATTTGGGATAATCACTCTTGGTTTAGTAACTATTTTAAAACAATAATTTAAAAGAACCTCATGAGTACCACTACTATAATTTAATAATTCAGTAGTTGTAAGATCATAAGAATAACCGAATTGAAGTTCGGGTGTAAGTTTCATACCAAGCAAGAGAGATATTGCATCTTGCTGTCGATATTGTAATCCTGCCCAAAATCTTTCTTTATATAAAACATTTGTATTTATATCAAATTGAATTTTTGCGGGGTCAATTTTCACTAAAAATGATGGCTTAACAAGAATATCTCTATTTGTTGGCCAGTAAAAATTAACACCTCCAGAGAGATATGTTTGCAAAACCATATCATTTATTGAAGTTCCCCAGTCAAAACTTCCACCAAGTAAATGTTGGGCAGATGCTCCAATAAAATATCTTTCTGTATAAAGATAAATGCCTGCACCAAGGTCAGGAATCATATCTGATTCTTTACCCCCTGGAATTCTTGGGTCATTTTCCCCAGGTTCAGGTGGCTCCCATTCACCATCTATTCCTTTTTCTACCATTCCGCCATTTAATCCATAGTGTAGTGAACCAAACGTAAAATCATATTTCCCTGAAAAGGTAAGATTAAATGCCCTTGTGTATTCAAATCCTTGTTCATCATTGACAACATACAAGCCAATACCTCCTAAATATGGGTTTTTTAATGCTCCGTGAATACTAAAGGTTTGAGTAACGGGTCCTTTTTCTTTATTTGGTCCTTCAAAACCTGTCCACTGGTTGTGTAATAGGAATGTAGCACATATAAACTCTCTGTTTGTCCCTGTAAAAGCAGGGTTGTAAACGTGTTTGTTGAACATATAATGTGTATAAAGAGGATCCTGCTGTGCGTATATTTTTAAACTACTACCAAGTGTAATTGTAAATACTGACAGGAAAATTATTGTTTGTAAATTTTTTGTAGCCATTTATTTACATTTAAGAATGAAAAAATTGATAAATTTAATGATTTAAAAAGTCGCAAGATAGGAAAATTTATTTTTCTACCCAAAATGTAGGTAAAATAAATTCAATAAAAGACTATTTATTACTTTTGATGAACTGTTCCAATGCCATTTTCATTGATGGTGCTTGCGGTGTAGGAGCTTCAATATCAACACTTAATCCTATGTCTTCTAATGCACTTTTTGTATTGTTGCCAAATGCAGCAATTTTTATATCATTTTGTTTAAAACCATTAAAATTTTCTTGCAAGGAAATAATTCCTGCAGGACTAAAAAATGCAACTACGTCAAATTCATTAATATCTAAATCAGAAAGATCACTAGATACTGTTTTGTAAAGTGTTGCAGTTGAGTATTTAAGGTTATTTTTTGATAGAAAACTTGGTATTTCGTTGCTGGAAATATTGGAGCAAGGAATGAAAAAGTTATCTTTTTTATGTTTCATGATAACATCTTTCATACTTTGATTTCTTCTTTTAGGGAAGAAAATTTTTCTTTTTCTGTAAGTAGTATATTTTTGAAGATACAAAGCATAGGACTCACTCGGGCAGAAAAATTTCATACTTGGAGGAACATCAACTCTTGTTTCTTCACAAATGCGGAAGAAATTTTCTATTGATGTTCTACTTGTAATTATTACTGAGGAATGATCTAGTATGTTTATACGTTCTTTTAAAAATTCTATTGCAGGGATTTCTTCAACCTGAATAAATTTTCTAAAACTTATCTTCACATTGTATTTGTCTGCTAAATCAAAAAATGGGGACCTTAAGTTTTCAGGTTCTGGTTGTGAAATTAAAATGGTCTTAATTTTCATTTCCTTTTTTAACTTTTATTTAGTAAACCACCCTGTTTCTTTAAAAAAAAGAATATACAGCGATATTTCAAAGGTGCAAAGGTATAAAAAAATGTATAAACTACTAAAAGTAAAAACCTTTTTTATTTGAAAAAATATTCTAACGGTTCTAAAACTGATAGCTATAATTAACACCAGAATAATAAACTGAGAAAAATACCCCTGATATGGTTCTTTTAGATATGTACTAACGAATACAATAGGTGTTAATATAATTGCAAGTATTCGATTAAATCGTGAAACAGTCATTAAGTGGAAATTATTATACTTTGTACCATACATTAGTTTATAAAAAGTGGATACTATAATAATTTGGGAAATAAAAAAACCTGTAATCCATAATAAAATTTCTGCATAAAGATAATGGTATTCATTCCATAAGAACTCAAAGAAAAAAATGGAAAGAATTATTATAAAAACAATATCAAGTAAAATATTGTTAATCAAAAATGTTGAATGTTTCCTTTTATATTCCCTTATTAAATATTCTTTGCTGAAAATAGATTTATATAAATCATCATAATACTCAGAACTTGCTGTTCTTATGAAAATAATAATTATGAAAAGCATGATAAAAGCATAAAATAGTAAAGTGTTATCGCTAAGTGCTTTTTCGATAAATTTAAGTTGCTTTCCATTATTAAAGTTTCTTTTTTGAATATTTTTAGCATCCAAAGAATGATTCCCGAAATTGAAAAGCTCAAGATTAATTTCTGTATTATTGTCTAATCTTATTGAGTCATTATTAATTAATGGTATAGTATATACGATTTTAAGTAATCCGATAACAAATAATAATATGAATAAAAATCTTTTCATTAAGGGGGGTCTATAAATACATTTCTTTTAAGAAACAAAGATAATGAATAAGATGCAAGGCACAAATTTTTCTGAATAGCATTCCGCGTGTCGCTGAAGCTTTAGCGGAGGCACAAGCTATTGATAAAAATTTTAACGCAGTCAGATTGTTTATTATCTTTGTTCCCAAAGGGTTTTCAGCGTTTTTCATATACTTCTTCAAAAAATTTCACATTATCCCGATAGTGTTTCAATTATTTTCATTGTCTATAAAAAACGCTGAAAATCTTAATGCGAATGTATTTATAGAACCGCCCTTAAGTATTTAAAATAAATGCTTTATCAATTTTGCAACTGTATCCATGGCTATAATTTCAATAGAACTGTTTTTGGAATTAATATTTTTATTATAAGAAGAGACGTATATTTTATCAAATCCAAGTTTTTCTGCTTCAGTAATTCGTTTCTCTAATTGTTTTACAGGTCTTATTTCTCCTGAAAGTCCTACTTCGCCAACAAAACACACGTTATCTTTAATTGGAAAATCATTGAATGAGGAGGCAATTGCAATTACTGCACTAAGGTCAATTGATGGGTCTTTAACTTTAATACCTCCTGCAATATTGAGAAATACGTCTTGTGAGTTCATTTTTAAATCACATCTTTTTTCAAGAACTGCCAATAGCATTGACATTCGTTTGCTGTCGAAACCTGTGGTTGTTCGCTGGGGAGTACCATAATAAGTTGGAGCTACTAGTGCTTGTATTTCAATAAGCATAGGTCTTATTCCTTCTATAGTAGCTGCAATAGAAATTCCACTTAGGTCAATATCTCTTTGTGATAACAAAACTTCGGAAGGATTCTTTACCTCTCTTAATCCTTTTTCGTTCATTTCATAAATTCCAATATCCGAAATTGAACCAAAACGATTTTTAATAGTTCGTAAAATTCTGTAATCATAATTTCTGTCTCCTTCAAAATACAAAACAGTATCTACCATGTGTTCAAGTATTTTCGGTCCAGCGATATAGCCTTCCTTTGTTATATGTCCAACAAGAAAAATCGGAATATTTTTTACTTTTGCAATATCTGAAAGTCTTGCTGTACATTCTCTTATTTGTGTTACACTTCCGGCAGTGTTATCAATTACGTTTGTCGTTAACGTTTGAATTGAATCAATAATAATTATTGATGGATTTTCGTTTTCAATTGCTTGAGCAATAGTTTCTAATTTTGTTTCTGCTACAAGTAAGCAATTTTTATTTTTTATGTTAATGCGTTTTGCTCTAATTTTTATCTGTCCCACACTTTCTTCTCCTGAAACATATAGCACTTTTTTATCTTGAAGCATAACGGCTAATTGGAGTAATAAGGTTGATTTTCCTATTCCCGGTTCACCACCTAATAATATTAGTGAACCAGGTACAATACCTCCACCTACAACTCTGTTAAATTCTTTATCAGGGAGTTGTATTCTTTGCACATTTACAGAATCAAAATTTTCTAGATTGCTAATATTTAATTTTTTTGATGCTGTAGCTACTTGTTCAATCGTTTTGCTGTCTTGAATTACTTCCTCAACAAATGTATTCCACTCACCGCAACCTGAACATTTCCCCTGCCATTTTACACTTTTAGTTCCGCAATTTTGACAAACGTATATGGTTTTTGTTTTAGCCATTCTTTATTTTTTTACAAAAATAACAATTATTGAGAACTTTCGTATTCCGTATCTATTTCAGTTGGGTTTTCTGCTCCTAATTTAGCAAGCTTGTCGCATCTTTCATTTTCAGGATTGCCAGCATGTGCTTTTACCCATTTAAATTCAATGTCAAATTTTGGATAAATTTCTAGAAATTTTTTCCATAGGTCAACATTCTTTTTCTTTTTAAAAGCTTTTTTCTCCCAATTAAAAACCCAGCCTTTTGTAATTGAATTTACCACATAAGAAGAATCACTGTGAATAATAACTTTTATTTTGTTTGTTTTTAAAGATTTCATGGCAATAATTACTGCCAATAATTCCATTCTGTTGTTTGTAGTTTTTCTAAATCCTTTATAAATTTCTTTTCGTTTATCACCAAATTTTAATACAATTCCGTAACCTCCGGGACCTGGATTCCCAAATGCTGAACCGTCTGTATAAATTATAATCTTGTTACTCATAATTATTGGTTCTATAATTTGTAGTTATGTTCTTTCATTTTTGAAATGATACTATAATGTCTTGCATCATAATATTTTAGATTCTTTTTAATAAATTCAATTACCTCATTTGCATTACTTACTCCAAATACTTTATCGCCTTCCCACTCAATTCTTTTTCTGTCATCAATTTTAGTATCTGCAAGTTTTCCACTCCATCCATGTATTTTGTAAGCCATCAGCATTCTTTTAAAAGTCCAAGCAAAAGCCATCTCTGATAATGTACCCGCTCTACCTCCAATTGCAACTACTGCATCAGAATTTGCAACTATTGCATTTCTGTAAGTATCTAATCCTGTAGGGATAACTACGTCAATATATTTATTTGAATACTTTGGGTCAAATCCAGGGATTATTCCAATTACCATTCCATCTGTATAGTTGTCGGATTCTGTTGCTCCCTTGCAAACGGCTTCCATTATTCCTGACATTCCACCATTAACAATTCTGTAATTATTATCAACCAAGGTTTTTCCTAAGTTTTGAGCTAACAAATAAATTTCAGAATCTCTTTCTATTCCGGCATCTCCAATTACACCAACACTTATTTTTCTCATTCTTTTTCGATTTTACTTTATTTTTAAATTTCGTCAAATTTAAGCAAGAATACTAAACCAAAATCATTGAATAATGATTATGATTTTTAAATTTGAAATTTTGAATAAATAATTTAGGAGAAATTATCAGGGAGGTTGTTATTAAGGCAATTTAATCTATTGCCATATCTTTGTTTTTTATTGATTTTGAGTAGCTAATAATGTTTTCTACTGTATTAGGATTTGGATTTTCAACAAAAAGTTCCATTTTTGTTATCAAACTAATCAAAGATTTGTAATCACTTTTTAGGTTGGGGTTTGTATTCATTTCTTTTTCAAACCCTTTAGTGTCGTTAGCACTTAATTCATTATATATGTACTTAATAAGAATTTCTTCGTTGTAAATATTTTTCATACACTTGACATTTTTATATCTTAAATTCAATTATTAAACGCCAGCAATTTTAAATTATTATATTTGCAATAAAATATTTTTTGAAAGATGATTCCCTTTTTTAAAACAACGTAATAATCCTTATTTTCAATACAGTGTATCTAAATTTTTATAATTTAATGTTTGTATAGGGGACTTCTAATAACTTCCTAAGTATTTTCTCATTACCCATTCAATGGTTATTAAAGTAAGGATTGCAAAAAACAACCATTTCAAATTTATTAAGTTTTTTGTTTCTTCATCAAAATATATAAGTGGCTTAATATCTTTACGAGCAAGGATGTCATCTTTCAATTTATCAATGGAATTAGGATAATACAAATTTCCATCTTTTGATTTTGCAATGGAATACATTAAATCATGATTCGCTTTTGAATTCATATACTCAAGGTCAACTTTTTTTACAATAAAATTTCCTTTTAGCGAATAGTTATTTGATTTGGTTGAAGCTGTAAAGCTATAAGAACCAGCGGGGAAGTAACCTGCATTAAGTTTGTAGCTTTCCTCTGTTTCGCCATAGGTGTAATCAAATGATTCATTATTATCATTTGTTATTTTCATTTTTATCTCAGCATTTTTCATCTTTTCAAAGGAACGGTTAAAAAGTTCAACTTCAAAAATAATCTCTTTGTCTTCGAAATAAACATTCTTAAAGTTCTTGAGTCTGAAAAATCTTTTATCCTTTTTTAGTGATACAAATTGAACTGTTTTTTCAATAAGTTCATCAAAAATAATTTGTTCACCTGTATTTCGACTTTCAATTAAAGCCCATTTCCAAATTCCTTCGCCACAAATAACTACGCTTCTTTTATCAAAATTTTGAAAAAATATAATCAAAGGAATATTGCTTTTAACGTTACCAATTTTTTGATATAATAATATTTGATTTTCTGTGTTTGTTTTGTAATTGCCAAAGGGAACAATCAAAGGTGGCAATTCTGTAAAAACTTTTGCGGCATTATCATTTAAATTAAAATAATTGAATTCATCAGATGTTATAGCAAGTGCTTTGTTAAAACTCTTTCTTTTTTGAAAAATCTTTAATCCTGTATTAATTAAATTAAAACTCTTGATTGCTGTTTGTGTTCCTAAAATATAAATAACAGGAATTTTTTTATCATCAACAGTCTTTAATATTTTTTTGATATTTTGATTTTTTGACGGTAACTGATGAAGAATTAAAAGATCATAATTTTTTAATTCTTTTTGCAAATCATGATTTTTCAAAATGTAATCTTTTGCTACACTACTAATTACCTCATAGTTTTCTTTTTTTCTTAATGAAGATTTTATTGCATTTATGTCAGGATGTGGTGAAGCTGAAAGTAGTAATATTTTCTTTTTATTTTTCAAAACATCTATAAAAACTATTTTTTGATTATTAGAATAGCTTATCTCATTTTTTACTTTTGTCAATGAAATTGTTATTTTTTGTAAGCCAGGTTCATTTGCTTTTGCCAAAACATCAAATTCTTTTTCAAAATAATTTCCTTTTATTTGTAAGCTTTGGTTGTAAATGTTTTTGTTTTCATTTTTCACATTTACAATGATATTCTCTCCTTTACATTTTTCAGCAACTACTTTTAC
Source organism: Bacteroidota bacterium (assembly GCA_034723125.1). NCBI lineage: Bacteria > Pseudomonadati > Bacteroidota > Bacteroidota bacterium. Next base: position 22,047 of record JAYEOP010000618.1, read on the forward strand.
TTTTAAAGGGAATTTATTACCCGCAAAAGCAACGCTATTATATCTGACATTCTTAATGAGTATATCTTTTTTTAAAAAAGTATCGCCTAATGCAATTGTATAAATAGGAACTTTAAAATTTTCAACCAATGAAATAGGATTTTGTCCTTCATTGTAAATTCCATCCGAAGCAAGAACTATTGCACCGATATTTCGATTATAAAATTGCTCGTAAATAAAATCAAATAACTGAGAAATATTTGTTCTCTTTTCTGAAAAATCCAATTCAAATTTATCATTTACTTCTTGCCCAAAAGTATATTTTTTAACTTCATATTTTTTACTTAAAGCATCTGATAAATTATTAATATTATCTGAGAATTTATTTTTTAAAGATATAGAATCCTTGTTTAACAAAACTGATTCTGAATTGTCTATGGCAATCACAACAACAGGTTTTTCAGTTCTTTCAAAATTCTTTTTTATAAATGGCGAAAGCAATAAAAAGCAGATTGCCGCAACAACAAAAAATCGTAATACTAACAACAAAATATTCGGTAGTGAATAAAAGGGTTTATCGTTAAAACTGTTTTTTGAATAGAGTATAAAAGAATAAATAGTAGCTATTAGAATAACAACAATTATTAACCAAGCAGGATATAATGTATGTATTTGAAAATTCATAAAATCAATAAAAAAAATTTTTGCAAAAATAGGGATTAAAAAATATAATTGATTAGTGTTATGGTGGAAAGTGCCTAAAGTTAGAAAAACGAATAATCCGGATATGAAACTTAACAACTAATAATTTGTTTAAATCAACTTATCATCTTAAATTGCAGTGTTAAACTAATTTCTTTTGGTCAGAAAAAACAAAGATTATGACAAAAAAAAGTTTTTATTCAAGTTTATTTATAAATTCAGGTAGGATAATTTTTGCTTTACCATTTTTAGGTTTTGGAATAAATCATTTTATTAAAACAGAAAAATATGTTTTTTTTATGCCTGATTATATTCCATTTCCCGAATATTTAATGTATTTTATTGGAATTGTGTTTATTCTTTCTGCAATCAATATAATAATCAATTTTAAAGCACGTATCTCAGCATTAGTACTTGCTGGAATTTTAGCTTTGTTAACGATAATTGTTTATTTACCTGA
>JAYEOP010000619.1 GCA_034723125.1 Bacteroidota bacterium
CATCAACGGTGGCACATCTCCTTATGATTTTAATTGGTCAACAGGAGATAAAACCGAAGATATCTCTCAGCTTTCAGCAGGTATCTATGAAATTTTAGTAATGGATAACAAAGACTGTAAAATTGAAGAAAGTATTGAAGTTAGTCAGTTTTCCCAAATCATGATTGATTATGAAATTTCGGAAATAAGTTGCAATGACCAATCAGACGGAAGCATTTTACTTAATGTTTCTGGCGGAGCTGAAAACTACAAGTTTTTATGGTCAACAGGAGACACAACTCAGAATATTTTCAACAAAGTATCCGGGATTTATTCAATAGAGATCACTGATAATAATAATTGTAAAGTACAAATTGATAACCTAAAAATAAATTTCAATGAATCAAATTGCATAAATATTCCTTCATCTTTTACTCCGAATGGTGATGGAACAAACGATACTTGGATATTAAGAAATGTTGATTTATATCCAACAGCAGTAATAAAAGTATTTAACAGATGGGGTAATGAAATTTATCAGTCAAATGGATACAAAATACCTTGGGATGGAAATTTTAAAGGAAAAAAACTTCCATCGGGAACATACTTTTACGTGATTGAACTTAATAATGGAGAAAAACCTTATACAGGTACTGTTACAATTGTAAAATAGAATTTAATAATATTTACTATGAAACTTAAATTTCTGACTTTTAGTGTTGCTTTTTTATCCTTATCATTGAGTTTATTCTCAATGACAAGTCCATCCTCAGGTCCAATCCTAAACACTACTTCAAATAACTTAACATGTTATAATGACTCAACAGGAAGTATTACTACAACAGTAACCAATGGTGTGGGTCCTTATACTTATAATTGGTCAAACGGAGCATTTATTAATACAAGTTCTACAACATCTACAATCTCTAATCTTAAAGCAGGGATTTATAATGTTCATGTTACTGATTTAGGGACAGGATTAACCTCAACCGATATTGCAACTATTACTCAACCACCTCCAATTCAAAGCTCAATAAGCACAGTTGATGTAAAATGTAAAGGAAATCAAAGCGGATCAATAAACTTATCGGTAAGCGGAGGAACAGGTTTATTTAATTACGTTTGGTCAAATAGTTCTACAATGCAGGATTTAAACAATCTTAAGGCCAATAAATATATTGTAACTATTAGTGAATCAAATAATCCTTCATGTAAAGTTAAGGATAGTGCAATAATTACAGAACCAAATTATGCTTTAAACAATACTTCAATAAAAAATGATGTAAGTTGCTTTCAGGCTAGTGATGGTTCAATTGATATTTCCGTACAAGGAGGCACACCGCCATATAGTTACAATTGGAACAACAGTAGTTACTTTAATGAAGATATTTCTGATTTAAATATTGGCAATTACAATGTTGTTGTTACCGATGCAAATAATTGCATTCTGACAGATAATATTTCAATTTCACAACCAACACAACTAACCAATACATTATCAGGAACAAATGCGAAATGTTTTGGAGCAAATAATTGCCAAATAACAAATACTGTTAGCGGAGGAGTAAAACCTTATAGTTTTGAATGGAGTAATTCGTCTTATAAATTAAGTGTTACAAGCCAAAATCTTTCAAACGTTGTAGCCGACAAATATTATTTAACAATAACTGATAAAAACAATTGTATTTCTAATGATTCAATTGAAATTTTTTCACCTCCACAATTACAATCAAACATTACAGGAGAAAACATTAGTGCTTATGGAGGAAGTGATGGGAAAATAAATCTTAATGTAAGCGGAGGAGTAAAGCCCTATTCCTTTGTTTGGTCAAATGGTACTTCTACAAAAAATCAAGAAAATATTGTAGCAGGAAAATATATTGTTGATATTATAGATTTTAACAATTGCTTAATTTCAGATAGCATCATTTTAGAACAACCACTTTCTGCAATACAAATCAATAATAACACACAAGACGTAAGTTGTTTTGGTGGAAACAACGGATGGATTGAACTGCTTACACAAGGAGGTACACCACCTTACAATTACAAATGGTCAAATGGCGATACTATTTCCAAAATAACAAATCTTACTGCTGGAACTTATACCATTGAAGTAATTGATAAAAACGGCATTTTAGCTTTTGATACAATTGGAATTTTTCAATCAAAAGAAATTGATGCAACTTCCAAAGTTGTTAATAACAAATGTTATAATGAGGAACATGGATCAATAGATATTTCGGTTACAGGAGGAACACAACCATATTATTATGAATGGCGAAATTCTGATTATGTACTTAGTACTATTACTGAAGATGTTTACAATCTAAAATCGAATAAATACACCGTTACAGTTTCAGATTCATTAAATTGTACATCTTCCTTTACTTATATAATTAACGAACCTACAGCCTTAATAATTTCATCAGAAGCAACAGAAACACCCTGCTTTGGTGGACCTAACGGAAACATTAAAATTGATGTTTCGGGGGGAGTTCTTCCATACTCATTTGATTGGTCTTCAGGAGATACTACCAAAGATTTGAACAATATATATCCTGGTATTTATACTCTTGATGTAAGAGACTCCAATGGATGTAGTATTTCAATTATTGATACAGTTTCTCAAATGGATTCTATCCATTTTGATTATTTAGTAAGAGATGCTTCATGTTCAAATGGAGAAGATGGTAAAATAGAAACATTTAACTTTTCAGGAGGTAATGGAACATATTCTTATCAATGGTCAACAGGAGACACACTCAAAAAAATTGAAAATATCTCAAAAGGGACATACTCTTTTACAGTAAAGGATTTTATGGGATGTACACTAACAAAGAACATTATTGTTGGTGAAAATGCTGGTGAATGTATAAATATTCCTACTGCATTTACTCCTAATGGTGATGGGATAAACGATACATGGGTAATAAGGAATGTACATTACTATCCTAATTGCATCGTTAAAATATTTAATAAGTGGGGAAATCTTGTGTTCGAATCGGATAAAGGATATCCAAAAGAATGGGATGGAAACTTTAACGGAAGTCCATTACCTGCTGGTACTTACTTTTATATTTTTAACTCTGAAAAAAAATTAAAACCAAATAATGGTTTAATAACCATTGTCAAATAATATAATCAGAAAAATTAAAAATAAAAACAAATGAAACGATTACTAATTTTTATATTTGTCCTATTTTCAGGAAACATTATTTTCGGACAACAATTGTCTTTGAGGTCTCAATATTTAAATGATGATTTTCTATTAAATCCTGCAATTGCCGGAACAAAAGACTACAATCCATTAACGACCACCTTTAGAAGACAATGGGCTGGAATTGAAGGAGCACCTGTTACTCAATCTGTTTCATACCATGCTTATGCTGGTAAAAACTTAGGATTAGGCGGATACTTATTCAATGATGTTTGTGGCCCAACAAGAAGAACGGGGTTTAATTTTTCTCTTGCATATCAAATTAAACTTTCTAAAAACAATGATAGTAAATTATCCTTTGGTTTGTCAGCTTTATTGTTTCAAAATGTATTTGATGCAACAAAATTAACAACTGATGAACCGAATGATGTAGCAATTAACAATCTTCATCAAAGCATGTTGGCACCTGATGCAAATTTTGGAATTTATTATTATTCGGGAAGCAAATACTTTATCGGTGTTTCTGCACATCATCTTATTCAATCAAAGGTTGATTTGTTTAATACCATGAATGATATTCCAAATACAGTAAACAGAACCTACTATTTGTCTGGCGGTTATGGCTTCAACCTTAGTGAAAATCTTGTATTAACTCCATCTTTTCTTGTAAGAAGTATTGAAACAATGCCTTATCAAGTAGATGTAAACACAACTTTCACCTACAAAAACACTGTTTGGATAGGTGCATCCTACAGGCATGAAGATGCTGTTATTGCATTGATGGGTTTTAGCAAAGATATTTTTAGCATTGGATATTCATATGATTATTCCATTTCAGATATTCAAAACTATAACAATGGTTCTCATGAAATATGCCTAAGCGTAAGATTTAATCAAAAAAATAATTTAAGCAACAGTCATAAAACCCCTTGGAATAAAAGAAACCGATTATATACTCCATAATATTTAATGTTCTTTATAAAAAATTAATTTTAAATTTTGATAATCCAGCAATAATGAAGTGTCAGATAAAACATATTTTCGTTTCAGTTTTTTTCTTTATTTTTTTTAGCTTACAAATTAACTTTTTACAAGCTCAAATTGCTGATGAATTATTTGAAAATTTTGAATATTCAAAAACAATTGAATTTTATAAGAACAATAAAATTGCTGATAATAATTTTAAAGCATTAAGCCAATTAGGTATTTGTTATTTTAATGTCCAAGATTACAAAAATGCGGAAAGCACATTTAAAAAACTACTTCCTATTGCTGAAGAAAATCCAATAATATATTTTTATTATGCCGAATCCTTAAAAAATAATAATAAAATTATAAAATCAAAACAACAATTTTTAAAATACTCACAACTAACAAATACTGATGTAAAAAAACATTTAGCATCATGCGATTCAATAAAATACTGGAAAAAAAATGAAACAACTTTTAATGTGTTTTCCGTAGATAAAATAAACAATTCAAGTGCTAATTTTTCACCAAATATTTATAAAGAAGGAATTATTTTCGCATCAGAGAACAACAGTAAAATTATTAATGAAAAAGTAATTCCTCCATACAGCGAAAAAGTAAGTAACCTACAATACGGAATGGAGCAAAGTCCCTTTATTCAATATTTTTACTCTCCAATTTTAATTAAGGATAAAAAGCTAATAGCAAAAAAGCCCAAAAATATTTCATTCAATATTGAACAAAAACTTAGAAACGGACAAATTTCTTTTGACAAAACAAATTCCTTAGTTTATATTTCAAAAACATCAGAAATTAACAATCCGCAAAAGCCAGTAAATACTCAAATTTACAAAGCCCAAATTGATACAATAAATCATAAAATTGGTGAATTTTCAAAAGTAAATTTTATTGACACTGCTCATTATTATTCTTTTGGTCATCCATTTATAACCAAGCAAGGAAAAACAATGTATTTTTCTTCAAATATACCAGACGGTTTTGGAGGCTTTGATATTTATATGTCAAATTTAATTAATGGCAAATGGACAACTCCTAAAAATTTAGGAAAACAAATTAATAGTTTAGGTGATGATATTTTTCCTTGTTTTGATAACAACCAATTGTTTTTTGCCTCAAATGGATTAGCAGGTTATGGGGGATTGGATATTTTCGTTTCAAAATTATCAAATAGTAAATGGACAAAGGCATTAAACCTAAAATCACCTATCAACTCTCATGCTGATGATTTTGGACTAATGTTTTTAAATTCTTACAGCGGTTTTTTCTGTTCAAATAGATTTGGTGGTAAAGGCGATGATGACATCTATATTTTTGAGAATTTAAAAAAGAAAGAAAAGGCATTTGAAATAAAGGTTGATACGGTAATAAAAATAGTTAAAGAACCTGTAAATTTAACTTTTGGCAATATTTTATTTGAATTTGATTCTTTTAGTATTAGTAATTACTTCAAAACACAATTAGATACTTTATATCAAATATTAAAAGATAATAATAAAAGAAGAATTGGAATTTATGGGTTTTCTGACCCAAAAGGTAGTAGTGAATACAATATTAAATTATCAAAAAAACGATCAGAGTCTGTTTTTAAATATCTTGTTGAAAGGGGAGTAGAAAAGAATCGAATAGAAATTAAAGCAAAAGGAGAAATAAATTTATTAGAAAATTGCATATCTGATTCTTGTATCAAAGCTCAAGATTCACTTAAGCGTAAAGTGAAAATTATTTTTAATCCAAAGGCTAAATATAAAAACAAGAATAAATCAATGTTTGTTGAGTTTGATGGTTTTACAATTAAGGAAGAAATAAAACCACAACTGCTGGAATTTGTGAAACAAATAAATGATACAGAAGATAAAAAATACATGACTTTTGTTGGATATTCGGATTCAATAAATGATGTTGTGTCAGCAAACAGAAAAATAAAGCTTATTAATTCCTTTCTTAAAAGCTATAATATAGTGGATGACGTTGTTGATAAAGAAATCAGGATTATTCATTCAAGTATTTCACAGGAAGAAGCTATTTTAAACAAAAGAATAGAGGTTATTATTTACAAAAAATAATATTCTATTTGGTATTTTTCTTTACCATATTTTTTACTTGAGTCTTCTATAAGGAAAGTTTTGACACGCATAACAGTCAAAAAATCAACTATTTAGAAGTCAATCTCATGTATGGTTAAATCATTTTTTATGTCATTAAGTTTAAAAATATCCCAAAGTTAATTTTGTGTTGAGCTTTTATGACTTATTTTTCAAATAAAATATGAATTGTTTATTCTAATTAGGGTTTGCTGATTTTCTAAAAAGCACAATATAATGCACTGTCACCAAGTCCATGTTCGCCAAAATAAGTAAACATAAAAAAGAAAAGACCAATGATGAAGACTACCGTTACTATCGAACGTTTACAAATGAAAGGATATGTTTCCTTTACTCAACAGTTTTCTATGGTCAAAAAAGATGTTAATCCAAAAACACAATTATTTTTTTCTTTTATCT
>JAYEOP010000620.1:0-4811 GCA_034723125.1 Bacteroidota bacterium
GATGCAAGGCACAAATTTTTCATTGTCTATAAAAAACTCTGAAAATCTTAATGCCTGTCTGCCGATATAGGCAGGCGAATGTATTTATAGAACCTCCCTATTATTAAACGATTGGAATTTTTAGTCCGTTTTATTTTCAAAGTAATTTTTTATTAAATTTGCTTTGCTACTACCAACAAATTTAGATAAAGTATAAACATCACTTTCTTTAATTTTTTTTACAGATTTAAAATTTTCTAATAATTTAGTAGCAGTTTTTTTTCCAATTCCTTTTATTTCACTCAATTCTGTTTTTAGACTTCCTTTCAATCGTCTTGTTCTGTGATGTTCAATTCCGAATCTGTGTGCTTCATTTCTGATTTGCTGTATTAGCCTATTTGTTTGTGAACGTTTATCAATTGCTAAAGGATAAGAATCTCCTACTTTATAAATTTCTTCGAGCTTTTTAGCAATTCCAATTATTTCAACTTTATTTTGAATTTTTAGTTTTACAAGGCTTTTGTAAGCTGAAGATAGTTGTCCTTTACCTCCGTCAACAACAATAAGTTCGGGAAGTTTTTCTTTTTCATCTAAAACTCTTTTATATCGTCTAAAAATCACTTCTTCCATAGAAGCAAAATCATTAGCACCGATTACTGTTTTAATATTATAATGACGATATGATTTTTTATGTGGTTTTGAATACTTAAAAACCGACATTGAAGCCACGGGATATGAACCCTGAATATTGGAATTATCAAAACATTCTATTGTGTATGGTATGTATTTTAAATCAAGGTCTTTTTGTACTTGTTTAAGAAGTTTTATTTCTCTTTCACTTTTCTCTGTTTGCAGAGCTTTTCTTTTTTGAATATCCTGAAAATAATAAAAAGCATTTTTGTAGGAAAGTTCTAAAAGTTTCTTCTTATCTCCAATTTTAGGAACCACATATTTTATGTTTTCAAGCTTGAAATCAGGTAAAAGCGGGAGAATTATTTCTTTTGAATTTGAGTGGAATCTAGTTCGCATTTCTGTTATTGCAAATTGTAATAACTCGGCATCTGTTTCTTCAAGTTGTTTTTTATATTCAATTGTATCCGTCTGAATAACAGCTCCATTGGTAACTTTTAAAAAATTAAAAATTGCAATATCGTCATTTGAATAAACAGCATAAACATCAACATCACTCATTTTTGGATTTACTACCATTGACTTACTTTTGTAATCTTTAAGTGCATCAATTGTTTGTTTTATTTCATCTGCTTTTTCAAAATCCATGTTTTTTGATGCTTCTGTCATTTCTTCTTTTAGGTATAAAATTACATTTGATGTTTTTCCTTTTAGAATTTTCTTTATTTGTTCAATATTTTTATTGTAATCACTTTCACTTTGAAGATTTTCGCAAGGTGCTTTACAAAGTCCAATATGGTAATCAAGACATTTTTTTATTTTGTTCTTACTTATGTTATCCTCAGAAAGATTATAACCGCAACGCCTTATTTTAAATAGCTTTTGTAATAGTTCCAAAAGATAATTTTTGTTAAGTCCCGATACAAAAGGACCAAAATATTCTGTACCATCTTTCAAAATAGTTCGTGTTGAAAAAACTCTTGGAAATCTTTCGTTTTTTATGGCAATAAAAGGAAATGATTTCCCATCTTTTAATCTTACATTGTATTTGGGTTGATATTTTTTTATCAATGAATTTTCGAGCAGTAAGGCTTCATTCTCAGTATCAACAATTGTGTATTCAATGCTATAAATCTTTGAAATCATTCTTTCTATTCTCTTACTCAAAGATTTTTTGGATACGAAATATGAGTTAACTCGTTTTTTAAGATTTTTTGCTTTACCGATATAAAGTATTTCCTTATCTTTATTAAAATACTTATAAATACCGGGATTTGAAGGTAATAGCTTTATCTGCTCTTTAATATCAGCCATAAAATCAATATTTACAAAACAAGAAATATAATTTTAAAAAACTGAACCATCCGAAGCATTTTGAAGATTTTGACTATTATATTTTTTACAATCAATTTCATAAGGTAATTCTTCTTCGGGTTTTTCAAATGGCTCTTTAGAGATTTTTAAGGTTGAATCTTTGTAAACTTTTTGCATAAACAAAGCCCAAATCGGTAATGCCATATTTGCACCTTGTCCAAGATGAGTTGAGCGAAAATGTGCACTCCTGTCTTCGGCTCCAACCCAACAACCTGCGGTAAGATCAGGAACAGATCCAATAAACCAACCATCTGAGTTGTTTTGAGTTGTTCCTGTTTTTGCTGCAATTTCATTTGTAAAATTATATCTGAATCTTAATCTCACTGCTGTACCTCCTCTCATAGTTGACACCTTTTTAAGCATATTAAGAATAACGTAATTGTGTGTTTCATCAAAAACTTCTATTTCTCGTGGAACATAGCGTTTAATAATATTTCCGTTTTTATCTTCAATTCTTCTAATAATTGTTGGTTCTATCCATACACCATTGTTTGTAAATGTATTAAAAGCACCAACCATTTCATAAACTGAGATGTCAGGAGTTCCAAGGGCAATTGCAGGATAAGGCTTAATATTACTTGTGTCAATTCCCATTGCTCCGGCTTTTTCAAGTACAGCTTTTGGTGTTACACGCTTGATTAGCCATGCCGTTATGCAATTATTTGATTTTGCTAATCCTTCTTCCATTCTTAGCATTCCTCCATATTTGCCATCTGAGTTCTGTGGTTTCCAATTGTCAAAATCAGGGAATACTGTTGGAACGTTCGGAATTTTTAAACAAGGAGAATAGCCGTTTTCAATTGCTGTTGAATAAACAAAAGGCTTAAATGTTGAACCAACTTGTCTTTTGGCTCTTTTGTTTACGTGATCATATTTGAAAAATCTAAAATCAATTCCTCCTACCCATGCTCGTATTTCTCCGCTTTTTGAATCCATTGCCATAAAACCGGGATTAAGAAACCATTTGTAATAAAAAATTGAATCGTAAGGACTTAGGCTTGTATCTTTTCTGCCATTATAAGTAAAAACTTGCATTTTTTGTAGTTGCTGAAAATTATCATAAATAGAATCCCAACTCATTCCTGTTGCTTTTAAAATGCGATATCTGTCTGTTCTTTTCATAGAAATACGCATTAATTTTTCTACATTTTCTTTACTCAACTTCCAACCGAATGGTGCATTGTAAACCCCTTTCCAATGTTTGTAAAAAGTTGCTTGCAAATCTTTCATGTGTTCTGTTACAGATGCTTCTGCATACTTTTGCATCCTACTATCAATGGTTGTATATATTTTTAATCCATCTCCGTAGAGGTCAATATTATTATCTTTGCACCAATCTTTGAGGTACATTCGTATATGTCCTCTAAAATAACGGGCTATCCCTATATTTTGACTTGATACTTCATAGGATAATTTAATAGGAAGTAATTTTGTCGAATCAAATTCTTCTTCTGAAATGTAATCATATTTAAGCATTTGTGAAAGAACGGTATTCCTTCTTTTCTTTGAATTTTCAGGATTAAGACGAGGATTATAGTATGAAGTTGCTTTTAATAGTCCTACCAAAATGGCTGCTTCGTCCATAGTTATGTCAATAGGATATTTGCTGAAATATGTTTTTGAAGCTGATTTTATTCCAAATGCATTACTGCCAAAATCAACAGTATTTAAATACATTGTAATAATTTCATCCTTTGTATAAAATTTTTCAAGTCTAATTGCAATTATCCATTCTTTTAATTTTCTAACAATAATTTCAGGAATTGTGGCAAAAGATTCTCTAGGAAAAAGATTTTTTGCCAATTGCTGAGTTATCGTACTTGCACCACGTGTTTCGCCTCTTATTAAGTACAATGGAATTGCAGAAACACCTTTCCAATCAATACCCGAGTGTTTGTGAAAACGAATATCTTCAGTAGCAATTAAAGCATTAATAATATATGGACTTAACTCGTCAAAAGATACAGAAGAACGATTTTCGTTAAAAAATTTACCTATCAGCACACTATCGGAAGAGTATATTTCAGTAGCAAGCGGAGTTTCAGGATTCTCCAATTTTGTGGTTGAAGGTAACTCACCTATCCAACCTGCTGAAATTGAAAATATAAAGGCTGAAAACAATAAAAGGAAGAAAAGAAATATTGCCCAAAGAATTTTGGAATATTTTTTATATGATAATTTTTTTCTTTTTGTTTTTTTCTTTTTCATAAGGATAATTTTAAAGATACAAATTTAATATTTCCAAATGATTTCTCACTCAAAATTCTAAAATTGATTTTTTATACAAAATTAATTAGTGCCTCTAAGAAAACGAAATAGCAATCCGTAACATATTGACAAACAGAGATAAATGTTGGTAGCTTTTTCAAAAACATAGTTGAATTTCAACAGATAGACTTTATATTTATTTCCATTGTTGTCCGATAATAAATAGAATTAGATAAAATACAGTTTTAACTGTTTACTCAAGTTTAGCATTTGAATATAAAGAATTGACATTCGGAAGCTTATTAAATGTCGAGTTGTGATAACATAAAGAAAATCAATAGTATAATAATTCTATAATGAATTGTTTCGTACTTTGTGATTCTTAGTGTCTTAGAGCCTTCGTGGCTAATTATCAATATCTTGCCACAAAGACACCAAGGCACGAAGTTGCACTAAGAAAAGACACATAATATAACAGTCAGATAATAAACATGTTAGCACACAGAATTATTATGCGAAACTTGAGCTGTTTAAAAAGTGTTTCAATTTGTCAACGCTTTTTTAATTTATAAGTTTTTATTTTAATAGATGCTAAATATTCTATTCTTGATTTTAGTCAA
>JAYEOP010000620.1:4911-6618 GCA_034723125.1 Bacteroidota bacterium
TAAATATTCTATTCTTGATTTTAGTCAAGGCTATGAACAACTACTCCGCTTCTTAGTTTTGGCTCAAACCAAGTTGATTTAGGAGGCATTACATTTCCTGAATCAGCAATATTTATTAGTTGTTGAATTGTTACAGGATAAAGTGAAAAAGCAACTTTCATTTCTCCGCTATCAACACGTTTTACAAGTTCGCCAAGTCCTCTTATGCCACCAACAAAATCAATTCTGTTGTCGGTTCTTGGGTCGGTAATGTTAAAAATTGGATTTAAAACATTTTCTTGCAAAATAGAAACATCAAGAACTTCCAGCGGATTATTATCGTTGTAAATTCCTTTTTTCGCTGTTAGCTTATACCATTTATTATTAATATACATTCCGAATTCATGAAGGCTTTTTGGTTTGTATTCTTTAGTTCCAACCTCTTCAACTTCCATAACTACAGATATTTTATTAATAAATTCTTCTTCCGAAAGACCATTGATGTCTTTTACAACTCTATTGTAATCAATAATGTTTAATTGATTTGCAGGAAAAATTACAGTTAAAAAGAAATTGTATTCCTCATTACCGCTATGCTTTGGATTTGCATCAGATTTTTCTTTACTAATCTTTGCTGAAGAAGCAGCTCTGTGATGTCCGTCTGCAATGTAAGTAAATGGAACTTTAGTTTCAAAGATGTTAGTTACTTCATTAATAATATCTTTGTCATTAATTACCCAAAGCGTATGCTGTACACCATCATCAGCAGTAAAATCATATTCCGCTTCATTGTTTTTAATAAAAGCGTTTACAAGATCGTCCATTTCTTTAACATCAGGATATGTAAGGAATACCGGTCCTGTATGAGCATTAACTGTTTTGAAATGTTTTATTCTATCTTTTTCCTTTTCGGGGCGAGTAAATTCATGCTTTTTTATGATATCATCAAAATAATCTTGTGTTGACGATGCGGCAAGTAAACCAATTTGTTTGTTTTCTCCCATTATTTGTTGATAAAGATAAAATTTATCTTCGCCATCTTGGAACATTGTGTTCTCTTTGATAAATTTTTGAAGATTATCTCTTCCTTTTTCATAAACAGCATCTGAATGAATATCAATATCTTCACTTAAATCAATTTCAGCTTTTACAATGTGAAGAAAAGAAAAAGGATTATCTTTAGCTTCAATTCTTGCTTCTTGTGAGTTTAAAACATCATAAGGTTTTGATGCTACAAGATGAACTTTATCTTTTACAGGTCTTATACCTTTAAAGGCTTTTATCTTTGCCATAATAATTTTTTTTATAGTGTTTTAATTGCTTTAATCATAATTTTATTTAGATGACAATTTTAATAAATTGTTTTGAATAATTACGAATTTATTGGGAAACTGTTTTTTACTATTTTAGGAAATGATATAAAATGTTTATTTGTTGATTTGTTTATTTGGTTATAATTTATTGTAAAAACATTCCTGCATTCTGAACCTTTAATTCTGAATCCTGTACATTCTGTTTCCTGTATATTTTGCCATGTTTTAGACAAATCATGATTTGTCTCTACAATTTTGCATTATGTAAATCTTATATCTTGCATCCTGCATCCTGTATCTTGCATCTTGCATCCTGAATCTTGTATCTTGCATCCTGAATCTTGTATCTTGCATCCTGAATCTTGTATCTTGCATCCTGAATCTTGTATCTTGCATCCTGAATCTTGTATCTTGC